>JBEAVA010000007.1:0-12684 GCA_041161165.1 Actinomycetota bacterium | reverse complement strand
AGAGGATTCTGTGTGCCAACTAAAACTGCCGGCCTAGTAATTAATCCAATTAAACATAAACTCTCACTAAGAGCTTCAATAACCTCTGAATTAGTTTTTAATGATATGCGAGTTCCAGATTCATACCGCTTGCCTGAAGCAACAAGTTTGCGTGCACCACTTCTTTGTTTGGCAGAGGCTAGATATGGAATTATTTTTGGCACAGTTGGCGCAGCTCGCGATTGCTTTGAAGTTTCCCTGGCTTACGCAACAACCCGTGAACAATTTGATGGTCCAATCTCTAAGCACCAACTAACTCAAGCCAAATTCGCTGATATGGCTACCAAAATTACAACCTCGATGTTGCTGGCATATCATTTAGCTGATTTAAAGGATGCTGACAAAATCAAACCAGAACAGATCAGCATGGGTAAGTTTCATAATGTTAATGCCGCTCTTGAAATCGCAAGAAGTGCCCGCTCAATTCTCGGTGGTGCTGGTATCACCTCTGAGTATTCAATTTTTAGACATATGAGCAACCTAGAAACAGTTCTAACATATGAAGGTACTCATGAAATTCACATGCTGGTACTTGGCCAAGCTTTAACTGGTATTGCAGCCTTTAGATAAGTATTAAAAAACCAGTCTTTTCTGCATTAAATCAATCCTTCTATTTTCTTTATTCAAAGTATCTAAGTACTCATATCCTCGTTTGGCATAAAACTCTCGTTCACCTTCAGTCCACAGATAAACCAATTTGATTCCGTAATCAATTGCCTTGGCTTCAACTAATTTTAAAACTCTCTCACCAACTCCTTTGCCCCGTAAATCTTCTCGAACAATAAAGGCGGCGATCCAAGGCTTATATCTTCTAAACTCCTCTAGATCATCGAAATCACATAATGCAATTGATGCGACCACCTGAGATTTTCCATCAATCTCACTAATTGCCATGAAAAGTAACTCTTGATCAGTGCCGTTGTGATCCCAAGATTCATAGTTTGCAGATTTAGCTCTTTGGTAAAAATCATGCCAATCTTGAGCTGAAAATTCAGATTTACCTTCTCCCCACATTTTCAAACTCCAGCTCAGTGGCTGATCAGCAAAATCTAAAGCTTGTGAGATTGGAAGGAGTTTAATTTGCGATTGCATCAAGAATTAAGCAGGTTCAAAGCTTGGCTAATAATTTCCTTGCGATAGCTGTGCACCAACGAAATATGCCCATGACCTGGCACAAAATTTAATTTTGCAGTTGGAATGTGTTTAGCAAGCCAATTGCTATGTTCCCGAGGAACCATAAAATCATCATCACCTTGCCAAACAAGTACTGGCTTTTCTATTTTGCTTAACTCAAATCCAAATGATTGCACAAAAGCTAGATCATCATCTTGCCATCCGTAGTAGCCCAAAGATAGAGCTCGGCGGAAAACTGCTGCATCCTCTTCTGCAACCTCAGGTGTCAATGCTTTTTTATCGGCATCACCAATAAGTCCACCAAAAGAGGAGATCAAATCTGAACCGGTTACTGTTTTAAAAGCAGGTGAATTCTTAATCATCCAGTTTTCAATTTCAGTCTCTCCAGCTAGGGCAGCACCAAACTCTTCATGATTTTCTGGCCCCATACCTGCAAGAAAATTAAGGTCATCATTTCCCCATTCACCCACACCAGCCAAGGTGATGGCGCCAACATTTTTTGGATGCCTAGTCATATTTAATGCATGTGGTCCCCCGCCAGACCATCCAATCGAAACAAACTTTTCTATACCAAAGTGTTCCAACAATTCAGAGTTATTATCGATATCAGATGCAACATTACGGCCACGGCGCCTACTGCTTAAACCATAACCTGGCCTGCTTGCAGCTATTGCTCTAACTGTTGATATGCCAGATACCCAAGAGGACCAAACAGTGCAATCACCTGGAGTGCCATGATGAAAAAGAATTGCAGATTTACTCTCCACATCATTTGCTACGTAGTCGTAATCTCTACCATCTTTTAACTTAAAGATTGAGTTAGCCAATTAATTCACCACACATCTTGTCGAAGGCCTGTGTATGAGCATCAACATCAGCAGCACTTGTATCTGGTGAAATTAAAGCCATATTGTGAAATGGTGTAATTAAAAATCCATCATTTAGCATTCTTAAATGGATGTATTGCTCCAGTTCAAAATCACCAGCGTCAGCCGCCTGTCTGCCATTTTTCGGCGAGTTAGCGCTGAACATGTACTCCGCCCTTGCCCCTAATCGATTAACACTCCATGGAAGTTTATATTTTTCAATTACCTTTTCAACCCCATCTGCCCACCTAGTGCCTAATTTGATCATCTTTTCAAAGTTCTCTTCAGTTAAAACTTTTGTGAGGGTTGCTCGCATTGCAGCGAGCGAGAGAGCATTTGCAGCTAATGTGCCACCAACACCACCAGTATCAATCACCTCAAGTTCAACCTGGGATTTGATTGCTTGCGCAATTTCGCTGCTCATGCCAAATGCTCCAGTTGGAAAACCACCGCCGATTGCTTTGCCTATGGTTAGAAAATCAGGATTTAATCCAAGTTGTGCGGTCATTCCACCAGGATTTAATCCAAGTTGTGCGGTCATTCCACCAGGACCAACTGAAATTGTATGAGTTTCATCAATAATTAATTTAGCGCCAAACTCTTTTGCCAGTTTCTCAACACCTTTTAAATACCCTTCCACCGGCAACACAATTCCAACATTGGTCATAGCTGGCTCCATCAAAATTGCCGCAACATCATTTTGTTGTAACGCATTTTTCATCGCATCTAAATCATTGAATGGCACTACTCGGGTAGTCTTATCTAAATCTATTGGAGCTCCGATATTGCCCTCTCTGGAAACTGTTTTTCCAGAAGTATCTAAAGTAGCAAAGGTTTCATCCACACTTCCGTGATAGCAGCGATCAATTACAATGATTTTCGATTTTTTAGTGATCAATCTGGAGTAGCGAATCACATGGCGATTTGCATCTGTTGCTGAGACTGTAAATTGCCAAAGTGGAACTCCAAACCTTTTTGCCAATTCAGTTGAAACAGCTGCTGCATCCTTCGTAGGCAGCATTGCTGATAATCCACGACCTGCTTGCTCTCTAATTGCTGCCACAGTTGCCTCAGGTGAATGGCCGGTCATTGACCCGGTATCACCCAAACAAAAATCTATATAAGTATTGCCATCCACATCGACAAAACTTGCACCCTTTGCTTCCTCGACGAACACTGGATACGCACCAGGCCACTTAGACATCCATGACATAGGAACACCATTTGGCATTGAGTCTTTAGCTTTGGCAAATAATTCACCACTTTTTTTGTGCGTCTCTAAAAAGCGTTGATCCTCTACTTTGCGCAAAGATGCAAGATTGCCGCGATTAATCATGGTTAAAACTTACTCGTTTGCAAGTAGGAATCCCACTTACATAACAGGAAGTGCGGCTAGTGCAGCCTCAAAATCCTTGTCATTAAGTACTGAATCAACCATATTTCCATTTAAAAATGCATCATAAGCAGCAAGATCAAAGTGTCCATGACCACAAAGAGCGGTCAGAATTACCTTCTCTTCACCAGTTTCTTTAGCCTTTAATGCCTCTGCAATTGCAACTGCAATTGCATGTGTTGGCTCCGGTGCTGGAACAATTCCTTCAGTTCTTGCAAATTGAACAGCTGCTGCAAAGCACTCTTTTTGACCAACACTTTCTGCAGTCATCATTCCTAATTCATAGATATGTGAAATGAGTGGTGCCATACCGTGATAGCGAAGACCACCAGCATGAATTGGATCTGGAATAAAATCATGACCCAAGGTATGCATCTTCATTAATGGCGTCATTCCAGCTGTATCACCGAAATCATAAGCATAAGTTCCTCGAGTTAATGATGGGCAAGATGCTGGTTCAACTGCGCGAATCTCCGGATTCATCTTTCCTTTTAACTTCTCTCTGATGAATGGGAAAGAAAGTCCTGCAAAGTTTGAGCCTCCACCTGTGCAACCAACTAATAGGTCTGGGGTTTCACCAACCTTTGCAAGTTGTTTTAACGCCTCTTCACCAATAATTGTTTGGTGCATGAGTACATGGTTTAAAACAGAGCCAAGTGCATAAGCCACAGTTGGATCAGTAACAGCTGCCTCAACCGCTTCTGAAATAGCAATACCTAAAGAACCAGAATGATTCTTAGGATCTAGGGCTAACTTTCGACCAGCTTCTGTTAATTGTGATGGTGAGCGATGAACATTTGCACCAAATACTTCCATCATCAATCGGCGATATGGCTTTGCATCATAGGAACCGCCTACTTGCCAAACCTCACACTCCAAATCAAATAGTGAACAAGCAAATGCCAAGGCAGTTCCCCACTGTCCAGCACCAGTTTCAGTTGTAATTTTCTTTATGCCAGCCTTCTTGTTGTAGTAAGCCTGTGGCACAGAGGTATTTGTTTTATGAGAGCCGGCTGGTGAAACACCCTCATACTTGTAATAAATACGAGCTGGTGTATCGAGAAGTTTTTCTAATCTTCTTGCTCTAAATAATGGTGATGGCCGCCAAGTGCGGTAAACATCTAAAACCTCACCTGGAATATCAATATATGAATCAGTGGAAACCTCTTGCAAAATTAAATCCATTGGAAACAGTGGAGCAAGATCAGCCGGCCCTACTGGTTGATGTGTACCAGGATGCAATGGTGGTGGTGGTGGAGATGGAAGATCGGGAATTATGTTGTACCACTGGGTGGGCATTTCACTTTCATCCAAAGTAATCTTGGTAAAGCTCTTAGCGTCCTTGCTTAATCCCATTTTTTCCTCCAGCAGTTATTTCGGGTAAGGCTAGGGGCTCAGGTCAATCGGTGGCAAGTAGTTTAAAGACACTTTTTCTTTATAATTATTAAAGAGTAATCAAGATGGTTAATATCCCCTTATGGCAATTGCAAAATACTCACTCACCGCTTTAGATTGTCCAGATCCTGTGGCGTTAGCCAATTTCTATGCCAAGATCACAGGGTTTGAAGTTGTGGTGGCCCACCTATCTAAAAATGGTGATCCACTTTGGGTTGAGTTAGTTGATAATGGTGTTACAAAAATTGCTTTTCAGCGAGTTAAAAACTATGTAAAACCAACTTGGCCAGAAGGGCCGATTCCACAACAAGCTCACTTAGATTTTGATGTTCCTAATTTAGATATCGCCGAGGAGAAATTGCTTCAAATCGGAGCCGTAAAATCACCAATTCAAACCTCATCTAATCCCGCTGATAATTTCAGAGTTTATTTTGATCCGGCTGGTCACCCATTTTGTTTAGTAAGCAACACCTCAATAACTGATCTTTAAAAGTTTTTTCATCAGTTAAGATTGCCTTATGAATGATGCAGTGACCATTTCGGCCTTAACATTTGGCGCTCAGGCCTTTGTAACCTTATTTGTTATCTTAGATCCGCCAGGTGCTGCCCCAATCTTTTTAGGTCTAGCTTCAGGTAAAACAATTAAGCAACAACGACGGCTGGCTTGGCAGGCAGCAGCGGTATCACTTTTTGTAATTGTCTCCTTTGCACTCTTTGGAAATGCAATCCTTGATTACTTAAATATCTCACTCGCCGCACTTCAAGGCGCTGGTGGAATCCTGCTGCTTATCACTGGACTTGGATTACTAACAGGATCTTTGACCGATAGTGATTCAGCAGCCACTCAAAATATTGCACTAGTTCCACTTGGCACACCACTACTAGCTGGGCCTGGCGCGATTGTGACCACCATGCTTTATGTTCAAAAAGCAGATGGCAATGATCAACTAACCGCTTTGGCAATTGCAATTTTTGCCGTTCACTTCCTTATTGGTTTGACCTTTATGTTCTCAACCAAGATATTGGCAGTGATTAAAGATTCTGGCGTGGACTTACTTGCAAGAATCGCAGGATTACTCCTTTCAGCAATTGCAGTAGAGATGATTGTTAGCGCAATCAAGGCTTTTTTTAATCTCTAACGCAAAGTAATACCACTGTCAGATCTGGCTAGTATCTTTTAGCCATGAGCACATTACTTCAAGAAACCACCTTTGTAGTGGTTGATCTTGAAACTACCGGTGCCTCTCCCAAAAAAGGTGCTGCGATCACCGAAATTGGGGCGGTGAAAGTTAAGGGTGGTGAGATTATTGGAGAGTTCAAATCATTTGTAAATCCTCTTTCACCAATTCCTGAGTACATAACCGCAATGACTGGCATCAATGATTTGATGTTGGCACATGCCCCAGTAATTGATGAAATATTTCCTACCTTTTTAGAGTTTGCCGGAAGCCATAATGAGTCGGTTTTGGTAGCACATAACGCTCCCTTTGACTTAAGTTTTCTTAAAAGCGCGGCCAAAGAATTAGATTATGAGTGGCCAAAGTACAAGACGTTAGACACTGTCACCATTGCCAGGCAGCTGTTAACAAAAGAAGATGTTAGAGATTGCAAATTAGGAACTCTTGCGCAATTTTTTGGAACAAAAACAGAGCCAAATCACCGTGCCCTAGATGATGCCAAGGCAACCACAGAGATCTTGCATGGATTATTTGAACGGCTTGGTTCCCTGGAGATTACAACCCTGGATCAATTACTTGAGTTTGCAAAAACTGCCGCTCATATTCAACGTCAAAATTACTGGGGCTTATCCTCTATCTAGCTGAAACAATCTCATTACTTAATTCCACCCATTTCTTAAGCACTGATTGCGCAGCGCCAGAATCAATTGCCTTATTGGCTAACACAAATCCATTAGCAATTTGAGTTTGCAGTGGCAAATCAAAATCAGCTTTAAATGCTGCGATAGCAAAGGCTGCATTTAAAGTTACTGCATCCCGCATTGGCCCGGATTTGCCGGCAAATATTTGTTGGGTCATCTGTGCGTTGTATTTGGCATCTCCGCCAGCAAGGGCAGTAATTGGCGCGGTTGCGATTCCTAATTCAGCTGGATTGAAGAGCTCTTGCTTTAACTTGCCCTTACTGATTTGGATTACGGTGGTGGTTGTTGAAAGTGAGACCTCATCTAATCCATCATCGCCACGGAAAATAAATCCCTCTTTACCTTGATCTAGTAAAACCTGCGCCATTAATGGCAATAGCTCAGCCCGGGCAACTCCAATAGCTGCTGCTATTGGTTTAGCTGGATTTGCTAGCGGCCCTAAAATATTAAAAACCGTTGGCACGCCAAGCTCTTTTCTAGCGGCAACTGCATGCTTCATCGATGAGTGAAAAATTGGCGCAAAACAAAAACCAATCCCAATTTTGTGAACAGTTTGTTCAACCTCAGCCCCAGTTAGATCAATCTTTACGCCAAGTGCCTCCAACAGATCTGCTGATCCTGATTTAGATGAGGCAGCGCGATTGCCATGCTTAACCACTCTAGCCCCTGCTGCATTTGTGATGATTGCTGCAGTGGTTGAAATATTTATTGTGTTAGCACCATCACCACCTGTGCCGACGGTATCGACGGCGCGTTCTGTAATATTTATCGGAGCCGAGTATTTATACATCTGCGCCACCAAGGCCTCAACCTCCTGCGCACTTTCACCCTTTGCTTTTAAACCAGTTAGAAATGCTTTTATATCTTCATTACTGGCAGCACCTTCTAATATTTGCGACATGCCCCAGGTGACTTGTTCATTTGAGAGATCTTTTTTATCTGCCAACGCGGCAAAGATTTGATCCCACTTCATGCGCGTTATCTAATTAATTAGCGAGCGCAGAATTAGCTTTTAACAACGAAGCGCACTTACTTGCAATAGTAAATGGATCTATTGGATGTAGTACGGTCGCCTCAGCCTTTGACCAGGTAGCAAGCCAATTATCCGAAGCTCGCGCGGTGATTAATAAAACTGGTGGACAGTTAAAGACCTCATCCTTTAATTGCCTAGCAACCCCCATGCCACCTTCTGGAACTGCTTCAGCATCTAATATAAAAAGATCAACCTGTTTTTTACTATCAACATAAAGACGAAGGGCATCGGCGGTAGCAAACTCTTTAATCTCATGAATTGGCAGATCCTTATCGATCTGTTTACCAAGGGCTGCAATCACAGTTTTTCGGACTGCTGAATCATCTGAGTAAAGGGTGATTACCAACTTTTGCATGGTGATAATCCTACCTAGCCAGCAAAGTTGGGCTCCCATCGATTATCACCGGCCTTGGGTGATCAGTTTCACCAAATAGTAGGGCTGCTCCCCCATACCTAAATGAGGCATTCCCATCTATTTCGGGAATAATCTGCCCCATGAGTACCTACGCCAGCCCAGTGGTTAAAACCAACCGACCTAACCTGGTTGCAGTTGGCACCATTGTCTGGCTTTCCTCGGAGTTAATGTTTTTCGCCGCACTCTTTGCGATGTACTTCACCACCCGCGCAGTGCAAGGTCCAAAGGTTTGGGCTGAGTCAACTGAGTTATTAAATATTCCATTTGCGGCAACTAATACAACTGTTTTAGTTCTCTCCTCTGTTACCTGCCAATACGGCGTCTTTGCCGCTGAGCGTTTTCAAGCTCGCCGTGAGGGAAGCTTGTGGCAATTTAGTAAGTGGGGAATGCGGGAGTGGTTTGCCTTAACATTTTTAATGGGCGCCTTCTTTATTGCAGGTCAAGTTTATGAGTATGCAATGTTGGTTAGTGAAAATCTCTCCCTTTCCTCAAATGCATATGGCTCAGTTTTTTATATGACAACTGGTTTTCATGGACTGCATGTAACTGGTGGATTGATCGCATTCTTAATTGTTTTGATTAGAGTATTTCGTGCCCAAAAATTTGGTCACTCCCAAGCAACCACAGCGATTGTGGTCTCCTACTACTGGCACTTCGTAGATATTGTGTGGATTGCACTATTTTCTGCGATTTACCTAATTAAATAATTATGAAATTTTTATCTAAGTACCGTCGCCACAAGTTAGCTACCCCGCTACTTTTGCTATTCGCACTCTTTGGTATCGGCTTAACCTTCTCCGTGGCAAGTGCAACTGAGGCACCGAAGGCGGTTAATGCCCAAGCTAAATCAACCTTAATTGAAGAGGGTCAACAGATTTTCTTAAAGGGTTGCTCCTCATGTCATGGCTTAAATGCAGAAGGTGGCGCAGTTGCACCATCTTTAATTGGAGTTGGCGCTGCCTCCGTTGATTTTCAAGTAGCAACTGGCCGTATGCCGATGCAGGATATGAGTCAACAAGCAATGCGAAAGGCACCTGTATATAACGAGGAAGAGGTTGCAGCCCTTGCTGCCTATGTTGCATCTTTAGCACCAGGACCTCGTGCCTACACAAATGAAGAGATCACTTGGGAGCGCGATGGCAACACCGCCGAGGGTGGTGAGTTATTTAGAAATAACTGCGCAATGTGTCATAACTTTGCTGGTCAAGGTGGGGCGCTAACTCAAGGTAAGTACGCACCCTCTGTAATGGGAGTAGAGCCAAAACATATTTATGAAGCGATGATTACTGGACCACAAGCAATGCCAGTATTTTCTGACAAAATTATTACCCCTGAGGAAAAACTTTCAATTATCAAATGGATTAAGGCAGCAGAAAATGAGCCAAACTTAGGTGGCGCAGCCCTTGGTCGAGTAGGTCCAGTAACTGAAGGCTTACTTATCTGGACATTTGGCTTAGGTCTTTTAATTGGTATCGCTGTCTGGTTAACTGCAAAGGCAAGGTAGAGGAAAAATGTCTAAAGAGTTAGAGCCATTAGCAGATCCAGGATTGCCTGAACATATCCATCGCAAAGCAGATACCGATCCAATCGCAGCTAAGCGGGCTGAGCGACAGGTTGCAGTTTTATTCTCACTCTCTGCCGTTGGCACATTGTTATTTATTTACTCATTCTTCTTCATCAAAGAGGATCAATTTATCTTTATCCCAATTATGGGAAGTACCAATGCCCAGCAATTAGGTATTGGACTAGGTATGGCGATGAGCCTTTTGTTTATTGGTTTTGGCGCAGTGCATTGGGCAAAAACTTTGATGCCAGATCAAGAGGTAATTGCATACCGTCATGAGATGAGATCTGATGATGCAGATCGAGGCGAGTTTGTTAAAGCAGCTAAAGAGGGCGCTGAGTTAGCTGGTCTTGGCAGAAGGCCATTAATTAAGCGAAGCTTGGCTGCGGCTGCTGGTCTTGCTGGTTTACCTGCAATTCTTCTGCTACGAGATTTAGGACCACTGCCAGGTAATGCATTAAATGAAACAAATTGGAAAACTGGTACTCGCTTAGTTACTGATCCAGGTGATCGCCCAATTAAAGCAAGTGATTTAGAGGTGGGTGGTGTTGCTCAAGTTATGCCGCAGTTACCCGCTGGCAAGAAGCGCACCTTAGAAGATATTGCAAAGGATGCAGTTCTTTTAATTAGATTACGCCCATCTGAGTTTCAATTAGATCCAGAACGGCTTTCCTGGACCCATGAAGGCATTATCGCCTTCTCAAAGATCTGCTCACATATGGGATGTGCGGTAGCACTTTATGAACAAACAACTAAACACCTACTTTGCCCATGTCATCAATCAACCTTTGATGTCACACGTGCTGCAAAGGTTATCTTTGGTCCGGCAGCTAGACCGCTGCCACAATTAGCAATCACCGTCGATGCTGATGGTTACCTGATCGCTAAACAACCATTTACTGAAGCTGTTGGACCTAGCTTCTGGGAGAGAAAATCATGAGTGCACGGGAGAGAATTGCTGGCAATGTAGCTAATTATGTTGATGAGCGAACTGGTGCTGCTGCTTGGATGAAGAAAAACCTGCAAAAGGTTTTCCCAGATCACTGGTCATTTATGTTGGGTGAGATCGCCCTTTACTCCTTCCTTATTCTCCTACTCTCCGGCACCTTCTTAACATTTTGGTTTGATCCATCAATGCGCCATGTGGTTTATGAGGGCAGCTATCAACCATTAAAGGATGTTGAGATGAGCGCAGCTTATGCCTCAACCTTGCACATCTCATTTGATGTTCGTGGTGGCTTACTAATGCGCCAAATTCATCACTGGGCAGCTTTGATTTTTATGGCTGCAATTGTGGTCCACCTACTTAGAGTTTTCTTCACCGGTGCATTTCGTAAACCACGTGAGTTCAACTGGATCTTGGGTATTGCATTATTAACTCTAGGTATTGTTGAAGGCTTCCTTGGCTACTCACTACCGGATGATTTGTTATCTGGTACTGGTATTCGAATTGCCCATGCAATCATTCAATCTATTCCAGTAGTTGGTACCTACCTATCCTTCTTCGCCTTTGGCGGTGCATTCCCAGGTGAGGTATTTATTCCACGTATTTATATTGTGCACGTACTGTTGTTGCCTGGAATATTCCTAGCCTTAATTACTGTCCACCTAATGTTGGTTTGGTACCAGAAACACACACAGTATCCAGGCCCAGGCAGAACTGAGAAAAATGTTGTTGGTTATCCATTAATGCCGGTTTACATGGCAAAGGCTGGCGGATTTTTCTTTATCGTATTTGGAATTACCGCCTTCCTTGGCGCGGTTGCTTCAATTAACCCAATTTGGCTTTACGGTCCCTACACACCAGGTCAGATCTCTGCTGGCTCCCAACCAGATTGGTATATGGGTTGGCTTGATGGATTAGTCCGCATGGCTCCCCCAATTGAAACTTATCTTTTTGGCCACACCAT
The DNA here is from genome assembly GCA_041161165.1 of Actinomycetota bacterium. GTDB lineage: Bacteria > Actinomycetota > Actinomycetes > Nanopelagicales > Nanopelagicaceae > Nanopelagicus. The sequence goes on along the minus strand of JBEAVA010000007.1, from coordinate 1,056 downwards.
CTCTTGGAATATTTTGATTCCAGGTTTAATAATTCCCGGAATTATCTTCACTGGTATGGCGCTCTACCCATTTATTGAAAGCTGGATCACTGGTGATAAGCGTGAGCACCATTTGTTAGATCGTCCAAGAAATGTGCCAAATCGAACCGCTTTAGGTGTTATGTCCTTAACATTTATGTTGGTAGCACTTATTAATGGTGGAAATGACATTATCGCAACCCACTTTGATCTAACTATCAATCAAATTATGTGGTTCTCTCGAATTGGCATAATCGTCCTGCCACCACTTGCCTTTGTGATAACAAAGCGAATCTGTCTATCTCTGCAACGAGCAGATCGTGAGTTGGTATTACATGGAAAAGAAACTGGACGCCTGGTAATGCTGCCTCATGGAGAGTTCATTGAGATTCATGAGGAGCTATCTCCTGCTAAGAAATTCACCTTAACTCAACATGAGCAACCAAAGGCGATCGCCTTAGTTAAAGAGGATGCACGTGGTGTTATTAATCCAAAGGGAATTCGAGCAAAACTTCAGGCGCGGTTTAGCGCAGCAAATGCTGAAAATATTGCTAAACCAACAGCTGCAGAGGTTAAAGAGCTAGAGGGTGGTCACCACTAAAGTTTTATTTTCCTTTAATCCTCGCCTCTAATGGGCGGGGATTTTTTTATCTGCGAACCGGTCTTGATACAGAAATATTGGTTCTGCTTCTAATTAGATCCGAGCTTTTGATCTGAACCCAGTTTTTATTCTCATCATCACAATAGGCCTCAATTGCATCAGTGGCTGCATCTGCAATCAGATTGGATCGGATTAATATATATAAAGAGGAGTTATTTACTCTGGTTATTTTTGTCGACCCCACAGCTTGGATATATAAATTGCCTAAATAGGTATCGGTGAGAGATTTACTTGCATTAATCCGAAGTCCTCCTGAAATACTAGTCACCTTTGAAGCCTCATATGAGCCATTAATTCCCACTAACACACTACTTGTTGCGACATTCCCACTAAGGGATGCAGGTCCACTCACCACATCAACACATGTATGCACCTCA
>JBEAVA010000131.1:0-6382 GCA_041161165.1 Actinomycetota bacterium | reverse complement strand
GTATTAAAGCAGCAAAGATTAGGAGCAATTGCAGTCAATCAATTGGTGGCTAATTTTGCCCTGTTAAAACATGAGCAGGATTTTGAGTTAATCGCATTTGTTTTAACGAGGCTTAAGGATTTGCAGGTAAGAGATTATGCAATGGGGCTTACTAACTCTGACAACATTGATCAACAATTCAACCTCTGGCATTGGTTGATGAGTATTGCACCCGTTGGTTTTGTGGCCCCGGTCGCATGTTTATATGCTGCCACCGCTTATGAATCAGGTGAGCAATCTTTAGCCCATACCGCGTTAGATAGAGCTTTTGCAGATGACTTAACCTACCCATTAGCTAACCTGCTGCGCCGGGTATTTTTTGCTAATTGGCCAGCCTCCTCCTTTTCTGCCATGCGAGCCCAACTTCACCCAAAGATTTGCACCTCTCTTTTTGGGGGTAGTATTTAATTACTAAACAAGATGGTTTAGTAGATCGGGCAAATTTTGTGATTATTGGTATTCCAAAAGAGATTAAAAATAATGAGTTTAGGGTTTCAGCAACCCCATCTGGTGTGCACGCATATGTGTCAGCCGGCCATCAGGTTTTAGTTGAGAAGAATGCTGGTTTGGGATCTGGAATATCCAATGAGGATTACATCAAAGCGGGCGCACAAATAATTGATTCCGCAGATGAGGTTTGGCAAAAGGCAGATTTAATTCAAAAGGTAAAAGAGCCAATTGAGGCTGAGTACAAAAGAATGCGCAAGGGTCAGATTCTTTACACCTATCTACACCTAGCAGCAAATAAAGCTTGCACGCAGGCGATCATGGATTCAGGTTGTACTGCAATTGCATATGAGACTGTTGAGGTTGATGGACAACTGCCATTACTTGCCCCAATGAGTGAGGTGGCAGGGCGAATGAGTATTCAAGTAGGAGCTGCAGCGCTTGAGGCAAGTAAGGGTGGAGCTGGCGTTTTACTTGGTGGAGTACCTGGGGTGCGGCCTGGAAAAGTTGTAGTAATTGGCGGCGGAGTTGTTGGAGTTGCAGCTGCAACTATTGCCCATGGCATGCGAGCTGATGTAACTATTATGGATTTGGATTTAAAACGGCTTGCCCAAATTGATCAGATCTTTGCCGGCAATGTTAAGACTTTGGCCTCTAGTGGTTATGAGATTGAAAAAGAGGTTAGCCAAGCTGATCTAGTAGTTGGCGCGGTATTAGTTCATGGCGCTAAGGCGCCAAAATTAGTAAGCAATGCTTTGGTTAAGAAGATGAAGCCGGGTTCAGTATTAGTAGATGTAGCAATTGATCAAGGTGGCTGCTTTGAAGATTCCAAGGCCACAACTCATCAAGATCCAACCTATAAGGTCCATGATGCAATCTTTTACTGTGTGGCAAATATGCCAGGGGCAGTTCCTGCCACCTCAACATATGCCTTGGCTAATGCCACAATTAAATATGGCTTAGCCCTAGCTAATAAGGGATGGCAAAAGGCGCTGGCCGATGATGCCAACTTGGCTAAGGGATTAAATGTGCATGAGGGAAAGATTATGTATGAGGCGGTTGCAAAGGCGCACAATCTCTAGTATTTTCTCTTCTTAGGTCATGAGTCTTAGTTCATAGCCCCGGCTAACTAAAGCCCCGGCTAACTAAGCGGCAACCCTCCACCACGGTGGGGTGCTCCGGGTGAAGACCAGGTCGATAGCAAGGTGCCATCGGCAAGTGTGGGTCGATAAAAAATTAGGGGAAAACCCTAATCATTTTCTCACCCCCTTTAATTAGGAGGTTGCTTTGTCATACTCATTTGAAACTCAACAAATACATGCTGGTCAGGTTGCCGATCCAACTACGGGCGCTCGCGCACTGCCGTTGTATCAAACAACTGCATATCAATTCCGCGATACCAAACATGCTGCTGATTTATTTGGATTAGCAGAGCTTGGAAATATCTACACCCGCATCATGAATCCAACCCAAGATACGGTGGAGCAAAGAATTGCAGCGTTAGAAGGTGGTGTTGCAGCCCTACTTCTTTCTTCTGGCTCTGCTGCCACCACCTTTGCGATTTTAAATGTGGCAGAGGCGGGCGATCACATAGTTTCATCCCCATCCCTTTATGGTGGTACTTACAATCTTTTCCACTACACCTTGCCTAAATTTGGCATTGAGGTTTCCTTTGTTGAAAACCCAGATGATCCAGAGAGCTGGCGCAAAGCTGTAAAGCCAAATACCAAAGCCTTTTTTGGTGAAACTATTGCTAATCCAAAAAATGATCTATTAGATATTGAAACAGTGGCAAAGATTGCCCATGAAAATAATGTGCCATTAATTGTTGATAACACTGTCGCTACTCCATATTTAATTAGGCCAATTGAGTGGGGCGCTGATGTGGTGGTTCACTCAGCAACTAAGTTCTTATCTGGCCATGGAAACGCAGTCGTTGGCGCCATCGTTGACTCTGGCAAGTTTGATTATGCAAAGTATCCAGATAAGTTTAAAAACTTTAACCAACCAGATCCTTCCTACCATGGCTTGGTATACGCCCAAGCACTTGGAGTTGGCTCACCATTTGGGGCAAATCTTTCCTATATCTTCAAGATTAGATTGACACTTCTTCGCGATATTGGCGCAGCTTATTGGCGCAGCTGTTTCACCATTTAATGCTTGGTTACTGGCCCAAGGTCTTGAGACATTATCCCTTCGGATTGAGCGCCATGTTGAAAATGCTAAAGCGGTTGCAGCATTTTTAGAAAAGCACCCACAGGTCTCATCGGTTAACTACGCATCGCTTGCAACTTCAAAGTGGAATAAGTTAGCGACCAAGTATTCGCCAAAGGGCAGTGGCTCAGTACTCTCCTTTGAAATTAAGGGTGGGATTGAAGCGGGTAAGAAGTTTATTGAGGCGCTATTGGCAATTCATCCAGCATCTACCACTCACTCACAACTATCAGCGGATGAGCAATTAACCGCTGGTGTTACGCCAGGTTTGGTTCGCTTATCTGTTGGTATTGAAAATATCAAAGATATTCAAGCCGATCTTGAAAAAGCATTTGCAGCTGCTAAGTAAGTAATGAGCAAAGTTAATCCAGCAGTCACCGGGGCATGGTTAGAAGATCATGACCCGGGAGATCGCCAATTTTTAAAGATTGGTGATTTAACACTGGAATCAGGTGAGGTATTACCTAATGTTGTCATTGCTTATCAAAGCTGGGGTGAATTAAACCAAGCAGGTGATAATGCAATTTTAGTAAACCATGCTTTAACTGGCTGGGCTGATGTTAATGGTTGGTGGCCACAGATGGTTGGACCTGGCTTGCCATTTGATACCGATAAATACTTTGTCGTTTGTCCAAATGTAATTGGTGGCTGCCAAGGTTCAACTGGGCCATCTTCCCTTGCTCCGGATGGCAAAAGGTGGGGCTCAAGATTTCCAGTAATCACAATTAGAGATATGGTCCAAGCAGAGCTTGCCTTTACTAAAAAAATTGGAGTGAAAAAGTATCAATTAGCAGTTGGTCCATCCTTAGGGGGCATGCGCAGTTTGGAGTGGGCGATTGATTATCCGCATTTAGTTGGCGCGATCTGTACAATTGGTTCATCGGCAGTTGCTACTGGGGATCAAATTGGCGCAGCCTCAATTCAGGTTAGAGCGATAAAGAGTGATCCAAATTTTAATAATGGTGATTACTATGAAAAAAGTGTTGGCCCAATTGAGGGAATGGGAATTGCCAGAAGAATTGCTCATTTAACCTACCGAACTGAGTCGGAGATGGATGTCAGATTTGGCCGGGAAATACAGCCAGATGAGACTGGCAGATATGCGGTTGAATCTTATTTAGATCATCAGGCGCAAAAGTTGGCAAAAAGATTTGATGCAAATACCTATATTGCATTAACAGAGGCGATGAACTCCCATGATGTTGGTAGGGATCGCGGGGGTGTGGCAGCTGCCCTTTCAAAGATAGTAATTCCTGTTCATGTTGTCTCAATTGATACCGATCGCTTATTTCCACCCAGGTTGCAACAGGAGATTGTCGAGCTAGCCCCACAGGTAGCCACCCTTCACACCATTTCTTCCCCTTTTGGCCATGATGGCTTCTTAATTGAGGTGGAATCTGTGGGTCAGATCATCCAAAATGCGCTTAAACTTCAAAAAATCTCAAATTAGCCAATATGGATGTGCATTTAGGGCTGTGGACAATTTATAATATAGCCAAGGGTCGGAGCGGTTTAAAGAAACCGTAAAAAGTTTAAGACCTAAAAACAAAGGATGAATTGTGGCTGTATCTCGTGCGCCCAAAAAAGGCGCCAAAGCAGGAAAGAGTAAGAGTAAACCTGCGGCAAAAAAGAGTTCAGCGAAAAAAGTTGTTGCTAAAAAAGTAAAGGTTGCTAAAAAGCCGGTAAAGATTCCGCAAAAGGCAGTATTAGATGCCAAAGATGTATCACAAATATTAAAGGTTAAAGAGTTAGTAATTCAGCAAAAATCTGTATTGGCTGAGTTAGAAAATCGCGGTATTACCAACATCCACCGCATCGTAAAAAAGGCGGATCAGGATTTAGTTTTAATTGCTCGCGAATTAGAGGAATCAGTTCCTAAGCAGATTGAAAAACTTCGTAAGGTTGGTTTATCACCATTTAGAATGCTTAAGAAGAGTGAGTTAGAGCTTGTTGCACCTGCTGCTCCAAAGGCAGCACCAGCTGCTAAGGCTGGCAAAGTTGAAAAGGTAAAGATTGATGGCGAAGAGGTTGAGTTAGAAGAGGTTGAGATTGAAGATCTTGAAAACTTAATTGATGATAAGGATGAGACACCGGCGGAGGAGGGTGCCTCTGAAATTAGAGTTGTAAATGTTGCTGAAGAGTCACAAAATGAAGAGAACTCATTTGTTCTTAAAGATTCTGAAGAGGATGACGCCCCAGTTCAGACAGTTTTAACAGCTGGAGCAACAGCTGATCCGGTAAAGGATTACTTAAAGTTAATTGGTCGAGTTCCACTGCTTAACGCCGAACTTGAGGTATCCCTTGCTCAATCTGTTGAGGCTGGCTTATTTGCTGAGGAGCGAATTGCAAAAGATAAGAAGATGGATAAGAAGTTAAAGCGAGAGCTGCAACAGATTGTTATTAATGGACGTCGAGATAAGAACCATCTACTTGAGGCAAACCTTCGATTAGTGGTCTCCCTTGCCAAGCGTTACACCGGTCGCGGCATGTTGTTCCTTGATCTAATTCAAGAGGGAAATCTAGGTTTGATTCGTGCAGTTGAGAAGTTTGATTACACAAAGGGTTATAAGTTCTCAACCTATGCAACTTGGTGGATTCGCCAGGCGATTACAAGAGCGATGGCAGATCAAGCAAGAACTATTCGTATTCCAGTACACATGGTTGAGGTTATTAATAAGTTAGCCAGAGTTCAGCGCCAGATGTTGCAGGATTTAGGAAGAGAACCAACACCAGAGGAGTTAGCCAAAGAATTAGATATGACACCTGAAAAGGTGGTTGAGGTGCAAAAGTATGGCCGTGAGCCAATCTCACTTCACACCCCACTTGGTGAAGAGGGCGACAGCGAGTTTGGCGATTTGATTGAGGACTCTGAAGCAATTGTTCCAGCCGATGCAGTTTCATTTACATTGCTACAAGAACAGCTTCACTCAGTTCTTGATACCTTATCTGAGCGCGAGGCCGGGGTAGTTGCAATGCGAAAAACTTTAGATGAAATCGGTAAGGTTTACGGAGTTACTCGTGAACGTATTCGTCAAATTGAATCTAAAACAATGTCTAAATTGCGCCACCCATCTCGTTCCCAAGTTCTTCGTGACTACCTAGATTAAGGATAAAAGTTCAAATGAGCGACAAGCCAAAAATGCAGTTTAAGAAAAATGGATCAATCCGAGTAACTGGAACGGTTGATTTTGTAGATGCTGAGGGAAATGTAATTGAGAGTAAGAGTGATTTCTCACTTTGTAGATGTGGTCACTCCAAGGAGAAGCCATTTTGTGATGGCAGCCATCGAGAAGCCGGGTTTGTTGCGGAGTAATTAATTAGCTGATTGCTCAGCTAGTTTTTCACTCTCATCTTGAATTACTGCGGCCACTGGTTTTAAACCTTCCGCATAAGATTTTGCGTGGTGTGAACAAAATAGTAATTGACCACCTGATACCAAGATTGCGCGCACATAAGCTTGAGCACCGCAACGGTCACAACGATCTAGTGAGTTCAATGGGGTTTGTTCCATCGTGATCTGGCTAGTCATCATTTCTCCATCTCCTTGAGTCATCAGGGGAACATCAAACCATGAATACTTTATTCCCCGTTGGATATTTGGTTTCAATTAAGTAAATTTTTACGCTCAATTGCTGGGAATATGTTGTTAATGTCTCTTTTTTATATCGATTAGCAATAAATA
>JBEAVA010000130.1:0-5905 GCA_041161165.1 Actinomycetota bacterium | reverse complement strand
GCACTTATTGGCTGGGGTATTTCAACGATTGTGTTGGCAATTATCGCTGCCGCAGCAGTTCATTACATCTATGGCGGTATTCGAACTCAGGTTAAAGAGGACCGAACTACGGTTGCCGCAAGAGTTCAGCTATCAATTTTGCTTGGCTTGCTAGTTTTACTAAAGGCAGTTGCCTATTGGTTTGATCGTTATGCATTAACTCTAAAAGAGGGCAGATTAATTACCGGACTTACCTACAGTGATGTAAACGCACTATTGCCCGCCAAATCAATTTTGGCGGCGATTGCGGTGATCTGCTCACTTCTATTTTTTGCAAATATTGTTCGCAAATCTTGGTTATTACCAACAGCTGGTGTGGCACTGATGGTTATCGCATCAGTATTAATCGCAGGTGTTTACCCAGCAGCAATTCAACAGTTTCAAGTAAAGCCATCTGAGTCCACCAAAGAGGCACCTTTTATCCAAAGAAATATTGATGCCACTCGAGATGCATACGGCTTATCAAAAGTGGAGGTAAAGGATTATCAAGCAACGGTTACAACTTCAGCTGGTCAATTAGCTAATGATGCGGCCACTATTGCAAATATCCGATTGATGGATCCAAATGTTTTATCTGCAACCTTTAGACAACTTCAACAGATTAAGCCATATTACGCTTTTGCTGATTCATTAGATATTGATCGATACAAGATTGATGGAAAAGAACGCGATGTTGTTGTTGCAGTTCGTGAATTAAATATTGATGGAAACCCATCTCGAAACTGGATTAATGATCACTTGGTTTACACCCATGGCTTTGGAATGGTTGGTGCATTCGGAAATACTGTTGATGCTGATGGCAAGCCAACATTTACAGTTGGCGACATCCCACCAACAAAAGGATTAGGCGAATTTCAACCTCGTATTTACTTTGGCGAGAATGTTCCAGATTATTCAATTATTGGGGGACCAGCAGCAAGCAACCCGGTTGAGCTTGACTACCCAGATGACAAATCACCTAACGGTCAAAAAAACTACACACCGGTAAAGGTGGCGTGCCAATGGGCTCCCTATTTACCAGATTGTTGTTTGCGATTAAATATCAAGAACAAAGAATTGTGCTTTCTAATTTAATTAATTCAGAATCAAAGATTTTGTTTAATAGAAATCCACGTGAGCGAGTAGCAAAGGTCGCACCATGGCTAACTTTAGATGGCGACCCATACCCTGCAATTATTGATGGCAAAATTCTCTGGATTATTGATGGCTATACAACTAGTTCAGGTTATCCAAACTCTAGAGTTGTTAACCTTGCTAATACCGGGGATGCCTTAACTAGTAGATCAAATGCTGTTTCATCATTAGATGATCGAAATGTTAATTACATTAGAAACTCAGTGAAAGCCACTGTTGATGCCTACGATGGAACAGTTTCACTTTACCAATGGGATGAAAAGGATCCTGTGCTAGCAACTTGGAGTAAGGCATTTCCAGGAACTGTTAAGCCAAGGAGTGAGATCTCAGCAGAGTTACTTGCCCACGTTAGATATCCAGAGGATATGTTCCGCGTACAAAGGGATATTTTAAGTGCTTATCACGTAACAACCGCTGACGCTTTTTATGGTGGGCAGGATTTCTGGCGCGTACCTCTTGATCCATCGAGCTTTGGTTCAAACTCTGGTAATCAACCTCCTTATTACTTAACTATGCAAATTCCTGGTCAAAGTAAGCCAACATTCTCCCTCTACACACCATTTGTGCCTAGAGGAGGACGTGAGAATTTAACTGCATTAGCAGTTGTTAACTCAGATGCTGGTGACGAATATGGAAAGATCACAGTTCTACAACTACCACGCTCAACAAATATTGCAGGTCCTTCACAAGTATCTTCAAACTTTGAAGCAAAGCCAGAGGTAGCCACCTCACTTTCACTATTGCGCCAAGGTGGATCAGATGTAGTGCTTGGTAATTTGCTCACCTTGCCAGTTGGTAAAGGTCTGCTTTATGTACAACCAGTTTATGTACGAGCTACTGGCAACACCGCTGCTTATCCATTACTACAAAAAGTTTTGGTTTCATTTGGTGATCAAATTGGATTTAGTGAAACGTTGCAAGGTGCGTTGGATCAAGTATTTGGTGGTAACTCTGGAACAACAGTTTCTGATAATCAGCAATCAACAGCAACACCAGGTGGAGTTGGTACTAGCCAAGCAATTAGAGCAGCAATTTCATCATTACAAGCAGCGTATGCTGATCTTGAAGCGGCACAAAAGCGTTTAGATGGTGCTGCTGAAGATAAAGCTAGAGCAAGAGTTAAAGCAGCAATTGCAGCATTAATTTCTGCACAAAATAGATAGTAAATTCATTTATTTGGGTTAAATGCCCAACTGCTCTAAGATTTAATCACCGACGCGGGGTGGAGCAGCTCGGTAGCTCGCTGGGCTCATAACCCAGAGGTCGTAGGTTCAAATCCTGCCCCCGCTACCAATCTTTATCTAATACGTAAGCTATTTAAAACAACAAACAATGATGAGAGCGACATCGCTCCTGCTGCATACATTGGCGATAGATTTCCACTTGCAGCTATTGGGATAAAAGCTAAGTTATAGAAAAATGCCCAACCTAAGTTTGATTTAATTATTCTTACACTCTTTTGTGAAATTGCTAGCGCATCTAACACAGCTACCAAAGATGGTCGAATTAAGGTGATATCAGCTGCCGCAATAGCTGTGTCAGTTCCAGAGCCCATGGCCATACTTAAATCTGATTTAGCAATAGCAGCAGCATCATTTATGCCATCACCGATCATTAGTACTTTGCCCTTTTGTTGCAGGTTTTCAACGAAAATTAATTTATCTTCAGGAGTTGCGGTGGCAAATATGTGGTCAATTGGTATTCCAACTGATGCCCCCATCGATATTCCAGCACTCTCACTATCGCCTGTGACTAGCCAAGTGTTGATACCGGCCTTATGTAATCTTTCAATTGCCAACTTACTCTCTGGCTTGATCTGATCTCCAATTTCAAAAACGCCATACGCCAAACCATCAATGGCAAGTACTGCCACTGAGTTTGCTCTTTGGGTTGCAGAGTTAACTGCCTCAGTTAGTTTTGGTGAGAATTCAGTAGTTGCTCGGGCAATTGAAAGTGGTGATCCAATTAAAACCGCTTTTGAGTTGGCCGAACTATCAGATTTAACTCGGGCAGCAACTCCTACGCCGGTTGAGTGCTCAAAATCTGAAACTTCAAATTTTGTAACTCCTTGTTTTTGAAGGGCTGCAGTTAATGCCACTGCGATGGGATGTGAATCCATACTTTCAATCGACAAAGCATAAGAGAGTAACTCCGAGGTGGAGATAGCTGTACTGCTACTTGTTAGTGGATTGTTAATCAAAGTCATTCCGAGCAGGACCATCTGGCCGGTAGTGATAGTTCCAGTTTTATCAAAAACAGCATCAGTTATTCCAACTGATTTTTCAATGGATCTAGGAGACCTAATTACGATGCCAGATTTTGCTGCTTTACCAGAAGCAACCATCAAAGCAATAGGTGTTGCTAATCCAAGTGCGCAAGGGCAGGCGATAACTAACACTGCAACTGCGGTAGTAATTGATTTTGCTAAATCTGCTTGAGTTAAATACCACACTGTGAAAGTAGCTATTGAAAGTAGCAATACAACTGGTACAAATACTCGACTAATTTTGTCTGCCAATTGCTGAGCGGGTGCTTTCTCAGATTGAGCAGCTAATATCATTCTAGTAATTCTGGCGAGCTCAGTATCAGAGCCAATTCTGGTGGCCTTAACTAAAATATTTCCATTGTTATTTATAGATCCTGCATAAACTAGGTCATTAAGGTTGATTTCTATTGGAGTCACTTCACCAGTTAAAAATGCATTGTTTATAGTTGTCGATCTCCTGGCTTAACTACAAAAACATCTCCAACTTGTAATTGATCAATTGGAATGGTGATATTTCCACCCGCGGCTTGCACCTCTACCTCGCTGGCAGATAGCTTAAATAACTCTGCTAAAGCTGAGCCTGCTTTTCGTTTAGCTCGGTGCTCTAAATATCGACCAAGCATCACAAAGAATATAACTGAAGCTGAAACTTCGGTATAAACATTTAGCATTTCATTGGTATGTAGCGAGAGAGTAAATGCTCCAACCAAGTGATATTAAAGATCCGAGAGAGACCAAGGTATCCATGGTGGGGTTTAACAAGTTCTTGATTGCGGCGCGATGAATTGGCCATGCTAAAACTATTACCACAAATATAGATAGGGCTACTACGAGCCAGATTGAAATAGGTGCAATCGGATAATTCAGTACGAAATTGGAATTTCTCTCAGCAAAAAACTGATTGGTATTATCAATAATAGGCAATAACAATTTATCTAGATTTTGATGCCAACTCTCAATCATTGAAATTGAAAGTATTGGAAGTGTTAAGGCAAATGTAAGTAATAATCTAATCCCTAAACGATTGGATTTCTCAAAGGATTCTCGCTCACCTTTAAATGCCGAGGCTTTGTAGCCAGCTGATTCAACTGCAGAGATTAATACCTTCTCTGATACATCAAGCGGGGCAATTATGTGGGCAGATTCCATGGCTAGATTTACTGCGGCCTGAACTCCAGGGATTTTATTTAGTGATTTTTCAATAGTGCTCACACAAGAGGAGCAGGTCATACCAGTCAGCGATAAATTAACTTGTCTAGTTTTTAGATCACTTTTTCCAAGACTTTCGGCCATAGGGAACAGATTACTCCCACTTTTACTAGCCGATTGATAAAACTCTTCGTAGGCTTGCAAGTCTTGCTAAATGTTGGTCAGTCAGCGTTGGCCAATTATTTAAAGCACAACCTTGTTCATTATGGGTGCAATTCTTTTGGCAATTAGCAATAGCTTCACTGAATTCGGGAAAGGAAGAGATAACTCTTGCCGCTTGAATATGTGCAATGCCAAATGAACGAACACCTGGTGTATCAATAATCCATCCAAAATCAGCTCCATCAAAGGAGGATGAAAGTGGAAGTGCTACAGCACTTGATGTGGTGTGACGACCGCGACCAGTAACCTCATTTACATCCCCAGTTACTCGTTCGCCATTTTCAATTCCAAACTCTGAAACTTTGTTTACTGAACTAGCTAGCAAATTATTTACCAACGTAGATTTTCCAACACCGGAGTGTCCAAGTAGAACAGTAATTTTGCCAGCCAACACTTCTTGCAAAGAAGATAAATCTGAAGACTTATCAGTTTTAAATACCGGAATATCTAAATCCTTATAAATCTGAAGGAATTCATCTCCACTTGCTAAATCCTTCTTGGTCATAACAATTATTGGCTTTATCCCTTGATCATATGCAACCACTAAGGCTCGATCTACTAGACCAACTTTTGGCTCAGGATTAGCGGCTGAAATTACAATTGCCATTTGGTCAACATTAGCTACGATTACTCGTTCATCATTTGCATGATCTTCGATACTTCTTGTGAGGGAATTTTTTCTAGGCAAAACTGTGACTACACGTGCCAGAGAACCTTCATTACCTGAAATATCACCAACTATTGATACAAAATCTCCAACTACTACCGATTTTTTACCTAACTCTCTGGCCTTCATTGCTGTAATAATTTTTTTGCCATCTGGTGCTTTAATTAAACATTTAACACGTCCTCGATCTACTTCAATAATGGTTGCTGTTTGCGCTGATGAGTAATCTGGTCGATCTTTAGTTCTAGGCCGAGTTTTACTGCTAGCACCGAATTGGCGAGATTTATTTATTCGGACATCATCTTCATCCCAATTGCTTTTTGATTTAGCCATTAAGCATTGCCTGCCACATGCCAGGAAAATCAGGCAAGGTTTTTCGCGTGGTTTCTATATTTTCAACGATAATTCCCTCAACAGCTAATCCAATG
>JBEAVA010000129.1:0-2932 GCA_041161165.1 Actinomycetota bacterium | reverse complement strand
GTGAATAATTTTTGAGTTACAGCTCTGCTTTCCTCTGCCCGGCCTTGCATTGCGAAAAACTCAACCACTCCGATTGTGAAGGTTGAGGCGGAAACAATGGTGCCCATGATGTGGCCCCATGAATTAGCTCGCTTTCCAGCTAACAATAAAATTGCAGAGCTAAATAGCGGAAGTGCGATTAACCAAAGTAAATTCTCAGATGTCTGCATTTTTATCTCTTTAACAAACTTGCATCATCAACTGATGCAGATCGCCTAGATCGGTAAATCGTCACAATAATTGCCAGTCCCACAACCACTTCACAAGCTGCAACGACCATTGTGAAGAAAGCTACTACTTGACCCTCTAAATTACTGTTTATTCTTGCAAAAGTAACAAAAGCTAAATTTGCTGCATTCAACATAAGCTCGATGCACATAAAGACAACTATTGAATTCCGTCGAACAACCACGCCAATTGCACCAATTGTAAATAAAATTGCGGAGAGGTAGAGATAATTAGCAATTGCCATTATTTCTCTTCCTCATCTTCACTCTTCATTTGGAAAGTTGAACTTTCTATCATGTCGCCTCGCGCCTGCAATACATTAGAAATTGAAGTAGGTGCTGCTTTTCCAGTTGGTAGAAGTGCTGGAACATCTACTGCATTATGTAGCGCATAAACACCCGCAGCAGGCAATCCAGCAGCATCATTCAAATTATTTTTTCTAAATCTTGCAATTGAAAGATCTCGTTGAGCAAATTTAGATTTACTCCTTTGGCTATGTCCTAAAACCATCGCACCTAAAGCTGCTGTTATAAGTAATGCTGAAACAACTTCAAATGCGAAGACATATTTTGTAAATAATTGCTCAGCAATTCCAAATGCATTTCCGTCTGCGTTTGCCGCAGAGAGTCCATAAATAGGCCGACCAAATGTTGCTCTTCCAATCAGAGATACCAATAATCCGCCGAAACCAATTGCAGCCACTATAGAGACTGGACGAAGGCCAGGAATATTTTCTTCCAATGAATCTGAAGTATCTACGCCAACCAACATCAAAATAAATAGGAATAACATCATTACCGCGCCGGTGTAAACGACTATTTGAACTATTCCTAAAAAGAGTGCGTCTTGCGCGATATAAAAAATTGCTAATGAAATCATCACCCAGGCCAATAAAAGAGCTGAATGGACAGCTTTCTTCACTAACAACATTCCTAACGCGGCAAGAACTGAAAGTGGGGCTAAAAAATAAAATAAATAAGATTCTGGTACCGCAGTAGTACCAATATCTAATGCAAGGTTAATCATCTTTTGCCACACCTTGTGATGGGTGAGAGCCTGTTACTTCGCCTCGGTAATAATTTCCATCATCTGTATTTGGATACATTGGATGTGGTGGTGGCACCATTCCAGCGCGAAGTGGACCTAGGAGATCATCTTTTTCAAATATCAATTTTCCTCTAGTGCTATCAGCTAGCTCGTACTCATTGGTCATCGTCAACGCTCTAGTAGGACAGGCTTCGATACAAAGCCCACAGAAGATACATCGCAAATAATTTATTTGATAAACCTTGCCATATCGCTCACCAGGAGAGAATTGTTCACCCTCTTTATTGTCAGCACCTTCAACATAAATTGCATCTGCAGGACATGCCCACGCACATAATTCACAACCAATGCACTTTTCCAATCCATCTGGGTGGCGATTTAATTGATGGCGTCCATGAAATCTTTCAGCTGTTGGTTCTTTTACTTCTGGATATTGAACAGTATTAACTTTTTTAAACATAGTTTTGAAAGTTACCCAAAAACCCAAAAGTTGTTTAGGAAAGCTTGCGCTTGAATGATCAGTAATTGGCGCCTTTGATTGATCAGCTTTTGCTAAACCAAACTCTTCGTGACGAGGCAATAGTTCATCAGCCATTTAATTGCTCCGCTCTCGAGTTTGGAATTACTGGTACTGGGAAACTTGGTTGCGACGTATCGATGACTTTTGCTGCTTCAGCAATTTTCGTTTTTTGACGATCAATTAGAGACGTTACAGCTAAGTACATCAAGGCAACTGTGAATACAAATGCAAATATCAATGCTCGTGGCGCATTTTGTTGTGACATTACACGTAAAGTTGCCACGACTAAAATCCATACAAGTGAAAATGGAATTAATACTTTCCAGCCAAACTTCATAAATTGGTCATATCGAAGTCGTGGCAGAGTTCCTCGTAACCAAACAAATACGAAGAAGAAAGCCAAGACCTTTACAAAGAACCAAACCAAAGTGAACCAACCACCAAGCCATTGCTCAGTGAATCCAAGGCCAGGAAGTGCGCGATAACCACCAAGGAATAAGGTGGTTGCAAGGGCTGAAACTGCAATGATATTTACATACTCAGATAAGAAAAATAGCGCGAACTTAAGGGATGAGTATTCGGTATGAAATCCACCAACTAGCTCTCCTTCAGCTTCGGCTAAATCAAATGGTGCGCGATTTGTTTCTCCGACCATTGAGATTGCATAAATAACAAATGATGGAAATAGAACAACTGCATACCACCACTGATCTTGTGCGGCAACAATTTCTGAAGTTGACATTGAGCCGGCATAAATAAATACCGCAACAAGTGATAGACCCATTGCAACTTCATATGAAATAACTTGAGCTGAAGATCGAAGTCCGCCTAGTAATGGATAAGTAGAACCAGAGGACCAACCTGCCAACACAATTCCATAAACTCCAACTGAAGCAATTGCTAAAACATAAAGAACGCCAACTGAGAGATCTGTGAGTTGCATAGCAGTTTGTTGGCCAAAGAAATTAACTGGTCCAGTCATTGGAATTACAGCAAATGCCATAAAACATGCGGTTGTGCTAATTATTGGTGCAATTACGAAAACAATTCGATCAGCAGCCTTTGGTATCAAATCTTCTTTTAAAGCAAGCTTTACGC
>JBEAVA010000039.1:0-6884 GCA_041161165.1 Actinomycetota bacterium | reverse complement strand
GTTGGTTGGTTCATAAGAGAGTAAAGGTTACTGGCAACTGGTAATTCCCGCATTTACCGCAGGTAAACGGGTAGTTATCTCAACTGTGCGCAGGTTAGCGCCAGCAAGTAATGTGCCGGCTGGCATTAGGTCAGAAACTTGTCCAATAGTGTTCTTATCAATATCCCGTGCTACCACCGAGCAACTGTGATCTTTATCTAAATCTCTCACCGTTATTTTATAAGAAATAGAAATACTTTGATCATCAAGGACTGTAAATGAAACTAATTCAGATCTAACCTCTGGATTTGCAGCATTAAAACCACTCCAAATAAACCAAGCGGCAACAATGCTAAGTAAAATCCCAGCAAGAAGATAACGTGGATTTTTGTCAGCTTTAAAGAACTTTGGGATGCATCACACTCATATTGTAGAACCAATATTGCATTCAGAAAGTAGGCTTATCTGACCTAGTACAAGGGAGAAATAAATGGATGAGGTCAAGAGTTTTGATATGGGTGTTGCTGGCTCATTAACCATGATCTTTTTGACTTTAGCTATGGTGGTCTTATTAACTAGTTTTTACCGAAGATATAAGAGATTAATCGATCGCAAAGATCAAGAGTAAGTTCTTTTAAAATGAAGCAGGTGTTTAAAAAGGCTGCAACTGTCTTAATCTGGCTAAGCCTGATCTATGCCTGCTATGAGTTAGGTATTTGGCAATTACACAGAGCCCAAGAATTAAATAAGGTAACCGCACCAAAACCAGATCAACCTTTAATAGCACTTGAAAAGGTTTCATCTGCTGGCATGAATATGCCGATCAAAGCGGTTAATCGAATTGTTTCAGCATCTGGAAATTATAGCAAATCTTGATGTTAGATTATTAAAACTAAGCACCGGCCATGCTGTATTGGTAGTTCGAGAGGTGCTTGGACAAATGCAGGATCAAATCAATTCTGAGGTTTCGATAACTGGCCGGCTATACCCAAGGCAAAATGTTGATCGAGCCTTTGCAAAACCAGGTGAGCTCTCCAGAATTGATCCAGCGTTGGTGGTAAGTAAGGAAAACCCATTTTTATATGATGGTTACATTGTTTTAAAGAGTGAAAAAACCGGCAATGATCAAAGTAGTGATTTAACCTTGGTGGCCTCAGAACAAATCTCCAATCGCTTACCTGGCTTTTATTGGCAACATATCTCCTATGTTGTGGTTTGGTGGTTTATGGGATTGCTGCTTTTAATCGCACCAGCCTTTCCACAATTTAGAGCCAAGGGCGATAAGGTAAATAGCAAGGTGGAAAAGGCTAAGAAAGTGGGTTTAAAAAAATGAGGCGCATAACTCTTTTTTTCCGTTTTTGGGCGCTTTGGGCCGGAGTGATGTCACTACTGCTTTGGTTTGTTTATATGCCAGCTAAGTACTTAGTTAGCGATAAGAGTTTTTATGAGCAATTTATCTGGATTCCAATTGTGCACGGCTTTACCTATCCAGTTTATTTAGTTGCAGCATTAATCCTTTGTATGGCCAAGCGAAAGTCCTTGCTTAGTACTGGGGTTTTTCTCCTAGCTGGCACTTTGCCGGTGGCATCGATTTGGATTGAACGGCGGGTAAAGAGCGGCCGATGGTAGGTAAAGCCTTTATCTAAACTTAATCTTTAACCCTTGCGTGTTGCCACAGATTTTTCAGATTGATTATTTACCCTTTACCTATTCTTCCAAAACCAATTGAGCACAATTAAAGAGATTGCGAAGACACTAATTGGCTAGTGAATCTATTGTCTTAAAGTCAGTATCCCCACAAGCCCAGCCTGCGCGCATTACCTATGTGCTAGATACCAGTGTTTTACTTGCAGATCCAATTGCCTTAAGCAGATTTGCCGAGCATGAAGTCATCATTCCAATCACCGTAATTGGTGAGTTAGAGACCAAGCGAGATCATCCAGAGCTTGGCTACTTTGCCAGGGCTGCCCTTCGAACCTTGGATGATTTACGGGTAAAAAGTGGGCGATTAGATAAACCAATTGAAATTAATCAAGAGGGCGGCACATTATCAGTTGAGTTAAATCATGCCGACACTTCAAAGTTACCAGCCGGCTTTTTAAGAGATGGCTCAAATGATTCAAGAATTTTAGCCATAGCTAAAAACTTAATGTCAGATGGCCGCCAAGTAGTTTTAGTTACTAAAGATTTACCTCTTCGAGTTAAAGCATCCTCCGTTGGGGTGGAGGCGCAGGAGTATCGCGCAGAGTTAGCCAGCACAAGTGGCTGGAGTGGCATGGTGGAGGAGAGTGTTGGCTCCACTGTTATTGACTCACTTTATGAGAATGAAAAAATCTCACATGAGATTGCTAAAAAATATCCTTGCCACACTGGTGTGGTGTTGCACTCTGAAAAAGGAAGCGCGCTCGCCCGAGTTACTCCAGATAAACATCTGCAATTAGTTAGAGGAGATCGCAGCGCTTTTGGTTTGCATGGGCGAAGTGCAGAACAAAGAGTTGCTTTAGATATTTTGTTAGATCCAGAGGTTGGCATTGTTTCCTTAGGTGGTCGAGCTGGAACTGGCAAAAGCGCATTGGCCTTATCTGCTGGATTAGAGGCGGTTTTAGAGAAGCGATTACATAAAAAGGTGGTGATCTTTCGCCCCCTTTATGCAGTTGGTGGCCAGGAGCTTGGATATCTGCCCGGAACTGAAAATGAAAAGATGTCTCCTTGGGCTCAAGCTGTTTTTGACACCTTGGGGGCGTTGGTTAGCCAGCAGGTTTTGGATGAGGTCGTGGAGCGGGGATTAATTGAGGTGCTGCCGCTAACTCACATCCGGGGCCGCTCTTTGCATGACTCATTTGTAATAGTTGATGAGGCCCAATCCCTAGAGCGAGGAGTTTTACTAACTGTGCTCTCTCGAATTGGCCAAGGCTCCCGGGTCGTTCTCACCCATGACATCGCCCAGCGGGATAACCTGCGGGTGGGCCGGCATGACGGGGTGGTTGCGGTGGTTGAATCCCTCAAAGGCCATCCGCTCTTTGCCCACATCACCTTGACTAGAAGTGAACGCAGCCAGATCGCAGCCCTGGTTACTGAGTTATTAGAGGAGCCAATTAACTTTTCAAGTTAATATATCCCCTCTTACGACATATGGGATAAATCGGACTTCACCGTATCTGACCTGCGGTTTTAATATTGGAAAAACCTGTGAATATAAAGATAATCGCGCCACGCGCCTAGATAAAGTTGCCCCCACCACCCCTGGCTGACACCCTAAAGCAGTTCCAGAAGGGTCTATCTAGGCAATCTGGCGGGAAAGGAAGGGGTGCGAGAATGAGAGCGAAAGCTTTAACTATCACCACACCTAGGGTTCGGCGCATCTCAATGACCGCTGCCTGCCTAGCCTTCTTCCTATTTATCTCAGAGCCGGCCTACGCCTCTAGCAACCTAACCTTTTCAGTAACCATCCCATCAGTTGCCAGCAATCTGGAGAGCACCACCCCACTACCTGGGGAGGAGGGGTTTGACCCAACCCCATCATTATTGGAGCTAGATGCGGTTAAGACTGTGGATGCCTCAGCTATGGCGCTGATTTCGGTAGCAGCTCGTCAGGTCGATCTTGCCCGGCAACCAGATGGCGCTCGCGAGATCGCTAAGAGTTTAATTGCAGCTAATTACACCTGGTCGGAAAAACAGTTCACCTGCCTTGATCAACTTTGGACTAAAGAGAGTCATTGGAATTACAAAGCCAGAAATAAAGTCTCTGGTGCTCATGGAATTGCCCAAGCATTACCTGCCACCAAAATGGAGGTTGTTGGTACTGATTGGCGAACAAATCCGGTAACCCAAATTACCTGGGGACTTAAATATATTAAAGAGCGTTACAACACTCCATGTGCTGCGTGGAGTAAATTCAAACGATCAAACTGGTACTAGTACTTTTTTCTAGTTAGGTTTTTTACCAATACTTAATGGTTTTCTAGTTTGGGCATAAAAATCATTGCCCTTATCATCAATAATTATAAAAGCTGGAAAGTTTTCTACCTCAATCTTCCAGACCGCTTCCATGCCGAGCTCTTCATAATCTAAAACCTCAACCTTCTTTATACAATCCTGAGCAAGCCGGGCTGCTGGTCCGCCAATTGATCCTAAATAAAAACCGCCATACTTTTTGCAAGCATCCGCCACCGCTTGCGATCTATTTCCCTTAGCCAACATAATGAGGGAACCACCTGCTGCTTGAAATTGTTCAACATATGAATCCATTCTTCCGGCAGTAGTTGGACCAAATGAGCCGGAAGCATAACCGGCAGGAGTTTTAGCTGGACCTGCGTAATAAACTGCATGATTTTTTAAGTACTCAGGTAGTGGCTTTCCACTATCTAACAACTCTTTAATTTTGGCATGGGCTAAATCTCTTGCAACAACTAATGTGCCAGTAAGCAGCACTCTAGTTTTAACTGGATGCTTTGATAATTGGGCCAAAATATCAGCCATTTTCGCAGTTAAATCAATCTTTATCTCTGGCCCATCTAAATCCTCATTTGTTGCAGCTGGTAAGTAGTGAGCAGGCTCGGTCTCAAGCTTTTCAATAAAGACACCATCTTTATTGATCTTTGCCTTTACCTGTCGATCTGCTGAGCAGGAAACTGCAATTGCAATTGGCAGGGAGGCACCATGACGAGGCAATCTAACAACCCGAACATCATGACAGAAATACTTGCCACCAAATTGGGCGCCAATGCCAATATTTTGAGTTAACTTTAAAATCTCTTTTTCTAACTCTAAATCTCTAAAGCCATGACCAGTTTTAGCATCTCCCTTGGTGGGTAGTGAATCTAAATATTTGGTGCTGGCAAGTTTGGCAGCCTTGACTGTGTACTCCGCACTTGTGCCACCAATTACCACCACTAGGTGATACGGCGGACAAGCTGATGTGCCGAGGGAGCGAAGTTTTTCATCCAACCAATTCATAAATGAGGTGGGGTTTAAAACCGCTTTAGTCTCTTGGTATAAAAATGATTTATTAGCACTGCCGCCACCTTTAGCAATAAATAGGAAGTTGTACTCATCTGGGTGATCTGTATCTGAGTAGATCTCAATTTGGGCAGGCAAATTATTTCCAGTGTTTTTCTCCTCCCAGGTAGTAACGGGTGCAAGTTGGGAGTAGCGCAGATTTAACTTTGTAAATGCGTCATACACACCACGAGAGATTGAGATCTCATCTTTTTCTTCAGTTAAAACCTGTTGACCCTTTTTGCCCATCACAATTGCAGTGCCAGTGTCTTGGCACATCGGCAAAATGCCACCTGCTGAAATATTGGCATTTTTCAATAGATCAGTTGCCACAAATCGATCATTGGGTGAGCTCTCTGGATCCTTTAAAATATTGGCTAACTGCTCAAGGTGTTCACTGCGCAGATAATGTGAAATATCATGCATAGCAACTTGAGTTAAATTACTTATCGCATCCTTTGAGACCTTTAAGAATTGGCGACCATCTGCAGTGAAGGTGCTTACGCCCTCATTTGAAATTAATCGGTACTCAGTTTTATCTGGCCCAATTGGCAGCAGATCTTGGTAGGAAAACTCAGGTGCCATAGGGCTAAATCTACTGTCTTGGATCATCAATTAGGATAAGCACATGAGCCTAGCCACTAAAAAGCGAGTATTACTTGCAGCACCTCGTGGCTACTGCGCTGGTGTTGATCGCGCTGTTATCACCGTTGAAAAAGCTTTAGATCTCTATGGCGCACCGGTTTATGTTCGAAAACAAATTGTTCACAACAAACATGTGGTCCAAACTTTAGAAGCAAGGGGTGCAATATTTGTTGATGAAACAGATGAGGTGCCAGAGGGAAAGATTGTGGTCTTCTCCGCCCATGGAGTTTCACCTGCAGTCCACCAGAGCGCAGCAAATCGAAATCTAAAAACTATTGATGCTACCTGCCCGCTGGTAACCAAGGTGCACCATGAAGCTAGAAGATTTGCCTCCGATGATTACGATATTTTGTTAATTGGTCATGAAGGTCATGAAGAGGTGGATGGCACAGCCGGTGAAGCACCAGAGCATGTGCAATTAGTTGATGGCATTGAAAGTATTAAAAATATTAAAGTTCGTGATGAAAATAAAGTGGCTTGGTTATCACAAACCACCCTAAGCGTGGATGAAACCTTGGCCACTGTGGCAGAGCTACGAAAGCGATTTCCTAATCTAATTGATCCACCCAGTGATGACATTTGTTATGCCACTCAAAATCGACAGGTGGCAATTAAAGAGATTGCCCCACAAGCTGATTTAGTTTTAGTTGTTGGCTCAACCAACTCTTCAAACTCAGTTCGGTTAGTTGAGGTCTCTCTTGAGTATGGCGCTAAAGCTGCTTACCTAATTGATTACGCTGCCGAGGCAAAGGATGAGTGGCTAGATGGTGTTACAACTGTTGGAGTTTCAAGTGGTGCATCTGTGCCTGAGATATTGGTTAAGGATTTACTTAAGTGGTTGGCCGATCGTGGCTTTGGTGAGGTAGAGACGGTAACTGCAACTGAGGAACATTTACTTTTTGCAATACCACCTGAGCTTCGTAAAGATTTAAAAGCTGCTGGCAGGTAATTCACTCTTCATTCTTCGCTCCTTTTTAAACCAGATAAACCAAGCAACTGCGGCTCCAGATAGCAGATAAAAGGATACTGAGGCTAAACCTGCTACTAGTTCTATTAGTAACTTAGTTGGCGCAAATGAAGATTCTCCTAAGGTGGGCATCAAAATGATAGAAGAAATTAAAAGTGAGACCGGCGGGGCAACCGCTGTGACATATGCTGTTCCGCTTCTACCTAAGTAAATTGCGCCAAAAAAAGCTATCCAGATAGCTAGGCAGGTAATTATGCCCAGTGAGTTTCTAAATAGAATTTCAATGGCTTCAAAT
>JBEAVA010000038.1:0-6058 GCA_041161165.1 Actinomycetota bacterium | reverse complement strand
GTATCTACCAATTATGAATGGGGTGGAAAAGACCCTAAGGGTCAGTCAACATTTGCCAAGGAACGTCCTTATTGGGAGCTGCCGATTCATGACCTCATGGTTAAAAACAAAGTATCTATTTTCTTCCAAGGACATGACCACATCTTCTGTACTCAAGAGCGTGATGGGTTGATCTATCAATCAATGCCTAATCCTGCAGATGACACATTCTCAATGTTTAATGATGATGCATACAAGAGTGGAACGAAAGCCCCTAATTCTGGACACGTACGAGTAACGGTGGCACCGTCACAAGCAAAAGTTGAGTATTTCCTTGCAGCTCGTAGTAAGGATACAAATCGAAAGAATTTAAGCGTGGCGCATAGTTACGTAGTTAAGCCGAAGGGATAGCAATGAACCATGAACATGAAGTTACACATTTATCTGAAGTAGACCGTCGCAAATTTCTTCAATTATCGAGCTTTGCAACTGGCCTTGTATTTGCCAATTCGATTCTCTCGCTTGATTCAGCTATAGCTCTTCCAACCACAAAACTTCCTGGCTTTACCGCTTTTGCAAAATCTGTAAAGGTTTTCAAGAGTGGTAAGTATTATCTTGTTGAAAGTAATGGAATACCTGCCCATCAAATGATGGTTGGCATTAAGAGTTGGCAACAACAAGTCCCCACTATTCAAAATTATGCAGGAACAAATGCTTGGTCCATACCAATTAAGCCGGTTATGGCAACAAATCCAATTTCAGCAAAAGATCACTTTTTACGAGGGGCAATTGCGATTGCCGTTAATGGTGTTCCGATCTTTAATGCACTAAATAATCGAGGGGATGACGCACTTCTTGCCGGGGAACTTGATGATTGGGGAGGCCACTGTGGTCGTGCGGATGACTACCACTATCACATCGCTCCTACGCATCTTCAAAGTGTTGTAGGAAAGAAAGTTCCAATCGCCTATGCGCTGGATGGATTTCCTATTTACGGTGAAACCGAAATAGATGGAAAGAAAGTGACTGGGTTAGATGGTTTTAATGGTCACTTCGATTCTAAGAAGAATTATCACTATCACGCAACCAAAAATTATCCATATATCAATGGAGGATTCAAGGGCGTAGTGACAGAGATAGAAGGACAAGTAGATCCACAAGCTTTAACTAAAGCATTTAGACCTGCTGGAGAGCCGCTTCGAGGGGCCACTATTACTGGATTAGAGCGAGTCGGAGATTCAACTTTTGACTTGAAATACACATTGAATGGCAGCGATTATCACGTGAAATACACAGCCTCCCTTTCAGAGGTAAGTATGCAGTTCGTCGACTCGACCGGATCTATTAGGACAGAGGTGTATCAGCGCAAATGAGCAATCCATTTAATTTCATGAACCGTCGAGGCTTCTTAAAGGCCTCACTCCTAGGAATCCTTGCGACTACTCCAATTGGAAAAGCCATGGCGGCGGTACCAGTAACTGCCAAATTGACCGGTACTGCCAGCTCTAGTTCGTTTTCTGTTGCAATATCTACAACTTCGGCCGTACAGGCGTATATTGAATATGGCTATAGTAAATATAGCATTGCAGGCAAGACTTCAATTTATAAAATATCTAAAGGATCAACGCAAAGTATTCCTATTGCAAACCTTAAACCTAATTCGCTGGTCTATTACAAGGTTAAATATGCGGTTGGTGCAAGTAAGAATTTTTCATCGCTGACACAAAGAAGTGTAAAGACTGCTTCAGTACAAGCTCTTTCTTCCAATACCTTTGCAATTCAGGCAGATCCACACATGGATGAAAACTCCAGTGCAGCAGTGTACGAAGGCACACTCAAGCAGATAGTTGCCGCTTCCCCTGCATTCCTGATGGATCTCGGTGATATTTTCATGGTTGATAAATTAGCTGACAAATCCGAGGCTAACATTCGCAGCAGATTTGAATTAATGAAGGGTTTCTATCAGAAACTAGGTGATGTACCCCTGAAAATCTGTCTTGGAAATCATGATGGAGAACTTGGATATAGCAAATTCAATACAAAGAATTATCGGAAAGAATACTTCCCAGAACAAACTGGGGAACTTGCCTATTATTCATTTACAGGCCCAGATCAACTTCATGTAGTACTTGATCCATTTACGTACACAACGAAGAATCCGACAGCTAATGGCTGGGAGTGGACTTTGGGGAAGACCCAATACGACTGGCTAGTCGAAACTCTGAAGAATTCAAAAGAGAAGCATAAATTTATTTACATTCATCACCTACTTGTCGGAGACCCTCAGTCCCGGGGTGGCGTCGAGATAGCCATGAAGAATGAATGGGGCGGAAAAAACAATGATGGCACCGATGGTTTTGAAGCCAATCGCCCAGGTTGGGGAAAGCCAATTCACCAGCTTCTACTGGATTACAAAGTTGGATTCGTCTTCAAGGGCCATGATCACCTTTATGTGAAACAGGAGCTTGATGGAGTTATTTATCAAACTGTTCCACAGCCAAGCCATCCTGGCGACAAGATCAATGTCAGTCAGTATGGGTATATCTCTGGCAAAGGGGTTGGAGGTTCTGGGTTTCTTAAGGTATCTACTTCAGGGAACACGGCTCAGGTTGACTTCATTCTATTTGATG
This sequence comes from Actinomycetota bacterium, assembly GCA_041161165.1. Lineage (GTDB taxonomy): Bacteria > Actinomycetota > Actinomycetes > Nanopelagicales > Nanopelagicaceae > Nanopelagicus. Next base: position 3,449 of record JBEAVA010000038.1, on the reverse strand, counting down.
GAAAAGTAGCTGATAGTTACACGAGATCGGCTTAGGGATGAAAAGGACTCTAATCACCATAGCCGCGCTTCTACTCACACTATTTTCTGCACCAGCACATGCTGTTGTAGCTAAAAGTGTCACCTTTCAAGCTGAAGTGTGGGCTGATAATTGGTTCGCACTTTATGTGAATGGCAAAAAGGTGGGAGAGGATTCCACTCCGATAACTACTGAAAAATCTTTTAATAGCGAGAAAATCAAATTCACCGCTACCTACCCATTAACTATTGGCGTTTTTGCTAAAGATTTCACTGAAAATGCCTCTGGGCTTGAATACATCGGAAAACCTAATCAGCAGATCGGCGACGCGGGAATAATCCTCCAGTTTCGTGAAGTTTCTTCTGGACGAATTGTTGCCCAAACCTCAAGTGACTGGAAAGTTCTAACAATCAACAAGGCGCCTTTAAATCCCGAGTGCGTAACTTCCAATAACCCGACTGTCGACTGCAAGTCATCCAATGCCAAGGTTCCAACATCATGGGCTTCAGCAAGTTTTAAGGACGCAACCTGGAAGTTTGCATCTGAGTTTTCTGCCGAAACTGTGGGGGTAAAGGACGGCTACTTTGATTTCACTTGGTCACCATCTGCCAGGTTGGTCTGGTCCTCAGATCTAAAATTAGACAATGCCATCTTGCTACGCAAAGTAGTAAAGGCAGCCACCACAGTCTCGGCCACAAACCTCTTGACCTTAAATAGCCCTGACTTCAAGAATGGCGGAACTCTCCCAAAAGACTTCACTTGTGACGGGAAGGGGATCTCACCTTCATTTAGTTGGTCAAATGTTCCAGTCAATGCTCAATCACTTGTACTGATCATGGACACAGAACCTGGCCCACTTCGTCCGGGGGAAGTGGATATTGGAAAGCACTTCTATCTAACTATTTTTAATATTCCAAAGACGGTGAATTCGATTGCTTCAGGAGCAACAAATATAGGAACCTTGGGTCAAAATTTCCAGGGAAAAGCTCCAGGTTACACACCTCCATGCTCGCAAGGCCCAGGAGCGAAGAAGTATTCAATTTATCTATACGCACTCAGCTCTAAGTTAACTCTTTCGGCCACGGAAGCCACCGAAAGTGGTTTGCTTACAGCTATGACTGGAAAAGTGATTTCTTCGGCCTCATTAGATGTGTTTTATTCCCGCACATAAATAACATTGCGCAATGGAAAGCTATTGAATTATTTGGGGGCAATTCCGGGGGCAAATTATAGATTTATGCGTAGATCCACGCATAACTATGTAGTCTCCGGCTTATAGGGCGACTCTTCTTCTAATTAAGCGAGATGGGACAATATCCCGCCTCGCTTTATTACATTAATTTTTAGCTTTAAGTCTTTCATCTGCTGAATTGAGTCTCCCGGAAACTGGTTGCAAATTTCCAACTTTGCCAAATCCAAAAGGTGGCATATTCACATAAACGTTTTCTGATTTCCCTGGATCAATTACATATGTCTCATGCCAGATTCCTACTGCTGGTGATTTGGCTGCTCTGTTAAAAGCCCTCCATGCAGGTAAATGCTCAGAATCTGCTGATTTTGCATAAGCTATTAATTTTTCTGAGCTTTCCCAGTACTGAAGCAAAATTGTGGTACGAGCAAACCACATCTGATAAGACTTAAAGCCAAACTCTCTGTGGATATGTAATTCTTTAAGCATTTTAGGCATGGCCATAAACACTGGAAGCCATTTATGAATCGCAAAAACATTATTTATTCTCATCCCGATCAAGAAAACAACATATGGACTTTTATTTCGAGCAGTCATTCGCTCACGATATATTTTTGGCACGGCTCATATTCTACTAGTAATAATTCTCAAAATATAGACAGCAGCCAGGGTAAGTGCCTAGTTTCAACCGTAAATGGAATGTGTCCGGCTTATAGGGCGACTCTTCTTTATTTAATTGATTGCTTTGCTCCCAGATACCAAGTCACACCAGCAACAACGTGCATTGAAGCCAAAGCCAATGCAGTCTTTGAATCATCTGAAGCGCTAAATGGGGCAGCGGCGGTCACAATGCCAAACATGAGACCAATGATAGGTGACTTAGATAGAAAGCCTTGTGATTTTTTTCCAATGCGAGAGGCGATGAATGCCGCAGCAACAAGTCCAAATAATGAAGAAGCTAAGACCATAGGTAGAGCGATTTCCTGAGATCCACCCTGATTTACAACCATTGTTGCATCAGCGCCTTTGGCGATAAGGAAGATGATTGAGTTAAGAATTGCAGCAATTGCTGCATAACCTGCAAATTTACGAACGTTGAGTGACTGTGTCATGTGTATTTTCCTTCTTGTTGAGTGGATGGTTTTCCTTCATATGATTAGAGATTGCCTCAGATATTTCGATCAAAGACTTCATCTGGGCTTGGGTTAGGACTTCGCTGAAGCAATGGTTTATTTCTTTGGACTGTAATGGAATGGCCGCGTCAGCTATTTTTCTTCCCTTAGCTGTGATGGAGACATCGAAGCAGCGAGAATCATCTGTATTTCTAGATTTCTTAACTAAACCAGTCTCTTCCATCCTTGAAATCTGATGAGACATTCGGCTTATTTCCCATCCAAGACCCTGTGCAAGTCGATTCAGGTTAACGTTTGGGACTGTCAATTCAGAAAGTGCTACGAGGACTACGTATTCCGCTCCAGAAATTCCAGAATGGTTAGTTATTTGTCGACCAAGGTGAGGAAGGAGACTTGTTCCGATTTTGTGGAAAGCACGCCACGCCTTTGAGTCAAGCTCCTTCATTCCTTTTTGTGCCACAGGAGTATTAAATCAGATATACTTGATATGTCAAGTAATAACGACAACAACTCCACCAGCTTGTGTTAACTTCAAATAGTTCAATCTTCTAATCCGGCATATAGGGCGACTCTTCTTTTACACCAAAGTTACTGCGAGTAACCATACATATATGCAATACTCTCAACACGACGGTTTGGTAGTAATTGGGACTTGGTGAATTCCAAGTCCCTTTTGCTTCTTCTTTTTCTCCGATTATGATTCCACTATGACTATTGCACTTGATCGCCTTCTCTCTCACATGGCATGGGCAAATCAAAAAACTATTGCCCATCTTCAAACACTTCCTGAAGAGTCGCTAGGCGCATTTGCGACCAATTCCGAATGGCATGCTGCAGAGATTATGTATCACATAATTGATTCAGCCGATCACTACGCCTTTCGCATCAGTGGAATACCGGCACTTACCAAACCAGGGGAGCCTTGTATTGATGATGTGAAAGTAATTGCAGATCTCACGCGACTTAAAGAACAAGCGGCGATTGTGGACAAAGCACTCCTTGAGTGCGTTAAGTTAGATGACATTCAGATTGAGTTTAAGAACTATGAAGACAAGATGGTTAAAAGATGGCGTTCAACCATCCTTTCACAAGCAATACATCACGCCACA
>JBEAVA010000128.1:0-2950 GCA_041161165.1 Actinomycetota bacterium | reverse complement strand
CTTTCAATCTGAATATCCTTAAAGTAATACTGCAAAATCTCAATTGAAGTTTTTCCATTTAGCGCCATTGAACGTGCGCCCATTTGGCTCAAGCCCACTCCGTGACCATAACCCGAACCTTGAAAACTGAAAGTAGCTGGTGCATCAACTGCATGTGCGTCAGGAATTAACGTGGTTAAAACTACTAAAAGAGCTGCAAAAAGCTTAGACATCCTCATCTATGGCTGCGCTCTTTCCTACCTGCAAAAACTCTTGATATGCATCGATAGTTTTGTTTGGTTCACCACGCTGAATGAGTTTGCCTTTATGTAGCCACGCTACATCGTTGCAAACATCGCGAAGTGTGGCCATGGCATGGCTAACTAAAATCAAGGCACGATCATCACTACGTAGTTCTTTAATACGGTTGAGTGACTTCTCTTTAAATTTGGCATCACCTGTACTTAGAGCTTCATCAACAATCAAAATATCTGGGCGCACAGTTGCCGCAACAGAAAATGCCAAGCGCGCGAACATTCCCGAGGAATATGTTCGCATAGGTGCATCTATGGCATCTTCTAGTTCAGAGAAATTGGCGATTTCTTCAAAGTGACTGTCGATTTCATCGCGTGACATTCCTGCAGCTAAACCACCTAAATAAACGTTGTCCCGCCCTGACATTGATGGATTAAAACCAACACCAAGTGCTAACAATGTACTTACGCTTCCGTACACCTCTACGCGACCTTGTGTTGGTGGCAAAATTCCGGCAATTACACGCATGAGTGATGATTTACCAGCGCCATTTGTTCCGATTACACCTAGAACCTGTCCATATTCAACATCAAGATTTACTTGATCAAGTGCGCGAATAACGCGAGTTTGTTTTGAACCTCGACCTAAAGCTTTAGCACGAGCCTTTAACGTTGGTCTGCGATCAATTGCAGTCGTGTATGTAAGACCAAGGTTTCGTACAGATACTGCAATCTCATTGGTCTTGTGGGTATTAGAGGCGGACAGCAAATTCACGCTCCCTTGAAAGGAAAAAATAAGTTCCGATAATAAAGATACCTACTGCCCAAGCCAGGGAAATCAATAAATTCGACATAAGGGGAACTTGGCCATGGACAAGTGAACGAGACCAACTATCTAATAACGGAAACAGTGGGTTAAATAGTTCAATTGTTTTTAGCTTAGGCTTTAGATCGACTGCTTCATAAAGAATTGGAGAAAGATAGAGAAGGGTGCGCGTTAAGTACGGCAAGAAACTTGCGATATCTCTGAAATAAACATTTACACAAGAAATCGCTATTGCTAACCCAAGGGCTAACAAAATTGCAATAAGCAGAACTGGGATTGCCCACAACATTTCTACATCAAAAGAGAGACCTAGGATTGTGCGCATAACTAAGAAAACTGCCATAGTGGGTAAAAATTTAAATATGGCAATAACTACTGCTGAAAGTGGCAACATGATCCGAGGAAAAGCTGTATTAAGAATTAAACGTTGACCTGCAGTAACAGATTTCACGCCGCCCGTTAATGAATTCGCAACTAGGTAAAATAGAAAAAGTGCCGCAGTTAGGTGTGCATATCTAGTTTTATCCGAAGAGCCGCTAATGATGATGATCAGGAAAAAATAGACTCCAGATAAAAGCAAAGGATTAAGAACTAGCCACATTTGGCCAAAGACTGAATCGAAGTGCTGTTCACGCAGTTCAGAACGTGAGTATTCAGCGACAAATGTACGGCGCGACCAGAGAGATTTCCAATAACGACCTAACGGCGGCAGGCCAGCACGAAATGGCTCGTATACCTGCAGCGGGTTGCTCACGGTCGTAAGGCTACCTTAGCCGCCAATGACTTTGGTGATGTTAGAAAGCCAGTGCCCCATGTCATATGCATAGTAAGCAAAATAAGTGGCAGAGAGACAAACTCTGCAAGTGATTTGCCGATACGTGCCGATGCAATCAAAATGAAAAGCGCATAAACGAGTGCAGGAATAAAAAAGAATGAAGAAATGAGAGTTCCTAGAATTAAGGAAGTCGCGACGCCGAGAACCGTAAATGGTGGAGCTAAATATCTGTAATTAATTGTCCCCTGATGTCTGCGCGAAACTACACGTCGCCAACGTCCATACTCAAAGTATTGTTTTGCGAGCGCTTGAACAGTTGAGCGAGGGCGATAGGTAACTGTTAAACGTGGATCAAAGTAAACGGTTCCACCATTTTCACGTAAGCGAAAATTTAACTCCCAGTCTTGTGCGCGAGTGAATCTCTCATCAAAGCCACCTACAGCGAGCAACGCTTCTTTTCTAAAGCACCCTAGATAAACGGTGTCAGACTCTCCCGCTCCTCCACCGGTGTGAAAGCGAGAAGCGCCAACACCTAATGGACTGCGCATTGCTCGCGCGACAGAGCGCTCAAACAAAGAGAGGCCCTCTGCTGCCATGATTCCACCAACATTTACCGCACCGGTTTCATTAAGTATCTGAAATGCTGTTTCGCAGTAATCCATTTGAATTTGGGAGTGGCCATCTACTCGAACAATGATCGCGTACCGTGATGCCGCAATAGCTAGGCGCTCTAGTGTGAAGCGTGGCAGCAAGTAGTGAACTGTGAAACGTCCAAAAATCATCCACATAGTGAAGAGAATAAAGGGCAGGGTATTAAGGCCTCCCTTAATTCCAATCTCCTCTTTTGTGTAAATAGTGGCCCAGTCGCTTAAAGCGAATTCAAGAAATATTGCACAAATTAATCCAAATGAAACTAGTCGATCAAAGGAAAATCCAGCAAATAACTCTTTGAGTTTGTATTCAATGTTTACATCTTGATTAGCTTTAAGAAGCTCTGGTTCAAGAGAACGAATTACAAAGACTTGAATAAGAAAGACAAAAGCGGTTAAAACAGCAATATGAAAGTGAAGAGAGACTCGGTCAACAAGAAATCCTGAAAGGAAGGCGGTAATCAAT
>JBEAVA010000127.1:0-2955 GCA_041161165.1 Actinomycetota bacterium | reverse complement strand
GCAAGCAGTACAAAAGTGAACAAGATGCACTTAACATAACCATTCAGTCATCAAGGGCAACCTCAATGACTAGACATGATGTAACAGTTTTGATTGATAGCTTTGATCTTGCCACAATTGGCGCCATTCGATATGCCAGAAGCTTAAATCCACGAAATCTCTCGGCAGTGCATTTTGTAATTGATGACAGGCGAGCTGAGATGTTAAGCAAAGAGTGGGCAAAAAATGAGGCATGTGCTGATGTGCCACTTGAGTTAATTGATTGCCCAGATAGAAGACTTGCAAATGCAGCAGTTGATTACGCAATTAGAGCAACTGCCGGCAATGATGTTGAGCTAACACTTTTATTACCTCGTCGTTCTTACTCCAAAGTTTTAGGTTGGCTGCTTCATGATCAAACAGCTGAAGATATTGCTCGCCCTATCTCACAATTAGAAAGAGTGGTTGCTACCATCATTCCATTTGATGTTGAAAAAATTATCTCAGGCCAAAGCAGCTGGAAGGCGCCATTAGATAAGAAAAGTGAACCAAAACAAGAGGTACCCGCAAGAACGCAAAGTGCATTTACTAAACCACCTGTTGCAGCTAAATCAAATGAGCCAATAAGCCATTACGCTGAAAATATCACCCCGATTGGAAATATCACTTGGCGAAAGCGAGCACATGTTCAGGGAAGGGTTAACTCCATTAAATCTGCACCCTCTGGATCATCACCATTAGTTGAGGTTGAGATGTGGGATGAAAGTGGCGGCGTTACCTTGCAATTCTTAGGCAGACGTGAAATTACCGGTCTTGAGGTTGGATCACAACTAAAGGCAGAAGGCATGGTGGGTGAAGACAATGGTCAATTAGTTATTTTAAATCCATCATATGAAATTATTGTTTAGCGTTTTGTTGCAAAAAAATCACTAAGTAACTGCGCACACTCATTTTCTAATACTCCACTTAATACCTCTGGTTTGTAGATAGCTCGTGAATCCCGCAGTAAATCCCAGACAGAGCCAACTGCGCCATACTTTTCATCAAATGAACCAAAAACTAATCTTTTAATCCTGCTTTGTGCGATCGCACCAGCACACATCCCGCATGGTTCAAGTGTTACAACCATAGTTAGCTCATCTAACCGGTAATTACCTATTTTCTTTGCAGCACCTCTTATGGCAACAATCTCAGCATGGGCGGTTGGATCATTATCTTGCTCCCTTAAATTTGCTCCCTGGCCAACTACATTTCCAAAATCATCAACTACTAATGCGCCAACTGGCACATCACCCTTAATGGCAGCCTCTTTGGCAAGTGTTATTGCCTGTTGCATTAGTACTTTGTAATCCACTAATTACTCTCTATTACCTGATTAAATTGTTCGCCAAATCCTAATCTGCTGGCAATGGCTTCTAATTGCTCATCTGGATATAACTCAGAGTCATCTAGGATGGTTAAAAGTTCCATCTCACTTACACCTAAATCATTTAGTAGATCTAAATCACCGCCAGGTTGAGCTTCATCATCCTCTTCTGGAAATTCAAGATCTAAAACTTCAATCAACTCTGCGGCAACCTCATAATCTAATGCGTAGGTAACATCTGAGATCATCATCTGCATTTGATCACCTAACGCTCTTGCAATAATTACAAACTCATCCTCGATTGCAATCAATGCAATAGCTCCGCCATTGGTTTGTTGAGCTTTTAGTGAATCAATAACTGCGCCAATATCTCTGGTGGAGATTAATCTGGTGGCATCCCAGCGACCATCTTCATGCCAGGCGATGATTCCAAAATCTACTGACATTTTGATCACACCCTTTCACCAATTTTATGCTCAAAACCTGACCTTCTTATTCTCCCTTTATTCTGCGCTAATTGGTAGTAGGGCTTACTCCTTGTAGAGTAATTATGTGAAAATCCATATTGCAGACCACCCGCTGATTACACACAAGCTAACGGTACTGCGGGATGAAAAAACTGATTCACCAACATTTAGACGCCTTACCGAGGAGATTGTTACCTTACTTGCCTATGAGGCAATGCGTGAGGTTAAAACTCAAGCAGTAACAGTTAAAACACCAGTTGCTATGGCACAAGGTGCGCACCTTACAAAACCAAAACCTGTTGTGGTGCCAATTCTTAGAGCAGGTCTTGGAATGTTAGAGGGATTTTCTAGATTAATTCCAACTGCTGAAATTGGTTTTCTTGGCATGGTTAGAAATGAGGAGACATTAAAGGCAACAACCTATGCAAATAGATTGCCGGAGGATTTAAAAGGTCGCCAGTGCTACATCTTGGATCCAATGCTTGCCACCGGTGGCACATTGGTCTCTGCCATTGAATTTTTAGCTGCAAAGGGTGCAACAGATATCACTGCAATTTGTATTTTGGCAGCACCTGAAGGAATTGCTGTCTTAGAAAAAGCATTTGCCTCCAGTGCGCTGCAATTAAAACTTGTTACCGGCGCACTTGATGAGCGATTAAATGAAAAGGGTTACATAGTGCCAGGACTTGGCGATGCTGGTGATCGTTTATATGGTGTTGTTTAAATGGCAAGCACATCCCCAGGTTATGGAATAACTATCCGTGTTGATGGTCCCGCCTCAGCCCAACCAGTCTCAGAGATAACCCAAGCAATACTTGCAGCAGGTGCTGCTATAACTGCTTTAGATGTTGTTGAATCAGTATTAGATCGAGTTGTAATAGATGTTACCTGTGATGCTATTGATGCCGAACATGCTGAAGCAATAACTACAGCACTCTCTGCTAATAAGAACTTAAATGTTAGAAAGGTTTCAGATCGCACATTCCTACTTCACTTAGGTGGAAAAATTGAAATCGCATCCAAGGTTCCACTTAAAACCCGTGATGATCTATCTCGTGCCTACACACCAGGAGTTGCCAGAATTTCACAAGCGATTGCAAAGGATCCATCCGATCTAAGAAGATTAACAATTAAGCGAAATAC
>JBEAVA010000037.1:0-8620 GCA_041161165.1 Actinomycetota bacterium | reverse complement strand
GTTTGAATCTGAATAACCCAGCATCACTTCTTGGATTCCACCGCGTAAATCAACTATTTTGCGATAATTTTTATCACTTAATAAATCATCCAATATTTTGTCGGCAGATCTAAGCTCTGCCACAGTTTCCAGTAGTGGAACAAAACCTATCTTTGCGAAAGAATTGGAAGGCTGCAGTGAGATTAATCCTGCCATCTTGGCAATTACAACTGCAGCCATTACATCATTTGCAGATTTGGTCATCGAGATTATGTAGCTTTCAATGACTTCTGGGCCAAATCGATCAATCAATTCTTTAATTGCCTCAAAGGTTTTAAAGCAGTTATCACTTGGTGAATCTAAATCCTTTAGCACAGGTGTTGATTTATCAAGTAGCTGCTTAGTAAGAATTTCAGCAGTAGAGCTACCTAACACCTGTTTTAACAATTTGTGATGGACCTCTGAGTGCTCTCTGATATCCATAGTTGCATGGGTTAATCCAAAGGCATTAATTGATCGCATAATTCGATCAAGTAAGCCATTGGCGATTAATTCACCATTATTTGCAAGCAGTGAAGAACGCATTACCTCAAAATCTTTAAGTAAATCTGCGGTGTCTTTGTAATCTCGTCCTGGAAAGTGAGGCAAGCCTGCTGCATGTCTTGATTGAGTCAGGGATAGCTTATGTCTTATTGCAGTTGCCTTTAATCGATAAGGCTCTTCTACATTAATTCGTCGATACCGTGCTTCCACTTCGGGTAAATTCTTTAAATCTTGTTCTACCGATTTTTCTAACTCTTTAGAAACTCCGGCTAATTTAGTTGAAATTGAAAGTGCCTGCCTTAGCTCATCAAGGTGTGAGAATAGAGTTCTGGTGAAATGAGCATTTTGCAAAAGTATTGCCGATTTTGTAACCGCTGCAGTGATATTTGGATTTCCATCTCTATCGCCGCCAATCCAAGTTCCAAACCTTAACGGCCTAGCTGTTAGCGAAAGAGTTATACCTAATTTTTTAATTTCGTTAACAAACTCGGCTAATACCTCTGGCACTGTTTCAAGAAGTAGCTCATCAAGGTAATAGATGGAATTCACCGCTTCGTCTAGTGGATCTGGTCGACCTAGACGGAGCTCATCTGTTTGCCATAGCAAATCGATGGCCTCTGCTAAACGCTCATTTTTAATTTGGCTCTCTGGCTGCTCAAGCAATTGCGCAATTGTTGTCATTTTGCTCAAAACAGATCGTCGAGCCGCCTCTGTTGGATGTGCTGTAAATACTGGCCGTACAGAGAAGTTATCAAGCCAATTTTGTAAATCATTAGTTGAAAAATCCTTACCGTCCCGCTGGGCCCTTGCAATATTTTCTATTGCTTTGCCAAGCCACGAACCTTCAGATTTGTGTTCAGATGCAAGATCTTTCGATCGATTAACTTGTTCGGCAACATTTGCCAAGTTAAAAAAATTGCTAAATGCCCGAACTAGAGAAATAGTTTGAGAATCAGTTAACTTATTTAGAATTTGATCTTGTTGCCCTTCTCGAACTGAGAGTCGAACGGATTCAACTAGCGAAAGAAGCTCTTCACCTTCTTGCCTAGCAAGAGTTTGACCAAGCAGATCTGCCAATTTCCGAACATCATTGCGTAAATCGGTGTTATCTGCCCCGGCCATCATGGCTTAATCATTACAGGTTATTAATTCGCCCGGCACACCTTTTGGCGTTTGCTCCCAGTTGGTGGTCGTAGAATTAGCCCGTTAACCCCCCTTCATTTATGGAGCGGGGGTAAGTGGCGTTTAACGGTGAAAGGAGAGTGGATGAAAAGCTTACTTAACCTATTGAGTGGACCAATTCAAAAATACTTAGATCAAAATGAAAATTTGATTGCACCTGCTGCAACTCACTCACTACTTTGCATAAACCAAAACTCCCCAATTTTAGTTGTTACTACCTCAACCCGTGCCGCTAACGAATTGGTGCAGGAATTAATTTCTCTTGAAAGTGAAGATCAAGTGATTAACTTTCCAGCATGGGAAACTTTGCCGCACGAACGGCTAAGTCCTAAATCTGACACTGTTACCGCCAGATTTAAAGCTTTAAATAATTTAAGAAATAAAGAAAGCAAATACATCGTTTGTTCAATCAGGGCCTTATTGCAGCCAATAATTGCCAATGATTTAGACAATTCTCAAATCAGAATCAAAAAGAATGAGTCGGTAAGAATGGCTGATCTAATCGAGCAGTTATCTAGATTTGGTTATTTAAGATCTGACTTAGTAGAAAAACGAGGAGATTTTGCAGTTAGAGGTGGAATATTAGATCTATTTCCACCAGATCAGGAACATCCCATTCGAATAGATTTTTTTGCAGATGAAATTGATGAACTCTCTTACTTTGCAATCTCAGACCAACGATCCTTAGATCCCATCTCAAATGAAGTGGTTATCTACCCATGTCGGGAGTTGATAATCGATGAAGGAGTTAAAGCTCGCGCAAAAGCTTTAGGGGATAAATTTCCACAGATTAATGAGTTAGCACAAAAGTTAAGTGAAGGAATCACTTTCGAAGGAATGGAATCACTATCTGCTGGGGTAGTTTCTGATTTCAAGTCTATTTTGAATTACCTCCCAACGGGATGCCAGATTTGGTTAATTGATGAGCCAAGAATTAAAACCAGATCAGTTGATTTGATAAATACTAATCAAGAGTTTCTAGAGGCAGCTTGGTCTAATTTGGCATGGAGTGATCAGGTAGATCTGCAAGTACCACTTGATTTGAGTGAAGAGTTAGGCCGCGGTGGATTTTATGAACTGGCAGAGATTTATTCTCAAGCCAAAAAATCTAAATTCCCCATTCGAAACTTAAATCTTTATGCAGCAACTCCTGAGGATACTCCGCTTGATTTTCTTTCGGAAATTGAAAATTATGGTAACAAATACGAGGTTGCTGTCGAGGAGATTTCTCAATGGCATAAAGAGGGCTACCAGGTGGTATTTTCAGCAGCTGCAAATGGCACTTTAAAGCGTTTTTCTGAATTGCTAAACGCGGCAAACATTTCAAATCAGACTCTTAAAATAAATCAGTCATCCCAAGATGGACTTGTGAATCTAGTTCAAAGTGATTTAAAGCATGGCTTCATCAGTGATGAGTTTAAGTTTGTTTTCGTTACCGATAAAGATATCTCAGGGCAAAGATCATCAGATAAAGATCTTGCACGAATGCCTTCACGCCGAAAGAAGTCCATTGATCCATTGCAATTAAAGGTTGGTGATTTTGTGGTTCACGAGCAACATGGAGTTGGGAAGTATTTAGAACTTATCAATCGAACAATCGCAGGAATTTCACGAGAGTATCTAGTAATTGAATATGCCTCTTCAAAGCGGGGGCAACCAGCAGATAAGTTATTTGTACCCACCGATACCTTAGAACAGGTAACAAAATATGTGGGGGGAGAAGCACCTGCGCTGCATCGAATTGGTGGCGCCGACTGGCAAAACAGCAAGCGAAAAGCCCGCAAAGCGGTTAAACAGATCGCAGCAGAATTAATTCGATTATATGCAGCAAGAATGAGTGCGCCAGGTTTTGCATTCTCAGCTGATACACCTTGGCAAAAAGAGCTAGAGGATAGTTTTGCATTTGTCGAAACAATAGATCAACAAGCAACTATTGATGAAGTAAAACGAGATATGGAAAAACCAAACCCTATGGATCGAATTGTTTGTGGCGATGTTGGTTATGGCAAAACTGAAATTGCAGTTCGAGCAGCATTTAAAGCAGTGCAAGATGGTAAGCAAGTGGCAATTTTGGTACCAACAACATTACTTGTGCAGCAGCATTTCAATACCTTTTCCACTCGTTATGCTGGTTTTCCGGTAAAGCTAGCTGCATTATCAAGATTTAACTCAGCAGCGCAGACGAAAGAGGTAATCGCAGGCCTTAAATCTGGAGTTATTGATGTAGTTATTGGCACGCACAGGTTACTTTCAAAAGATGTTGAGTTTGCAAATTTAGGACTACTTGTTGTTGATGAGGAGCAGCGCTTTGGCGTTGAACATAAAGAGGAGTTAAAAAAGGCAAGAACTAATGTGGATGTCTTAGCAATGTCTGCTACTCCAATTCCAAGAACTTTAGAGATGGCTATTACCGGCATAAGAGAGATGTCCAACATAACCACGCCACCAGAGGAGCGTCATCCAGTTTTAACTTATGTTGGTCCATACGATGAAAAGCAGGTAAGTGCAGCAATAAATCGCGAGTTACTTCGTGATGGCCAAATATTTTTCATTCATAATCGAGTTGAAAGTATTGAAGCGGTAGCAGAGCGAATTAAGAAACTAGTCCCGGGAATTAAAATTGGAATTGCTCATGGCCAGATGAATGAACGGGTGCTAGAAGAGGTAATTCTGGCTTTTTGGAATAGAGAGTTTGATTTGCTTTTATGCACAACCATAATTGAAAGCGGAATCGACATTCCAAATGCGAACACTTTAATTGTTGATCGTTCAGATCTTTTTGGTTTATCTCAACTACATCAACTTAGAGGCCGGGTGGGTAGAAGTAGAGAGCGAGCTTATGCATACTTCTTGTATCCAACAGAGCAACCAATAACTGAGTTGGCCCATGATCGTTTGACCACAATTGCGACAAATACTGATCTCGGGGCTGGCATGCAGGTTGCGCTGAAGGATTTAGAGATTAGAGGGGCTGGCAACTTACTGGGCGGTGAACAGTCCGGTCATATTGCTGAAGTTGGTTTTGATTTGTATATGCGAATGGTTGCAGATGCTGTAGATGAATTTAAGACCGGATATTTTGATGAGAAACCTAAAAATACTGAATGCAAGGTGGAGCTACCAGTTAATGCACATCTGCCAATTGAATACATCGAGTCAGAAAGATTAAGACTTGATCTTTATCGTCGAATTGCAGATGCCCAAAATGATGAAGCATTAGCTGAAATTAGTGGAGAGCTCGTAGATCGATTTGGTCCAATTCCTGAAGCAGCGCAGGAATTGATGGCGGTTGCTTCGCTTCGCTTATTTGCCAAGAGTTTAGGTTTAACCGATGTTTCTATCTCTGGAAAGAATCTTCGACTAACGCCAGTTGTATTGCCAGAGTCAGCACAAATAAAACTTTCAAGAATTTACCCAGGATCAATCTATAAAAATGCGACTCAAATCCTGCTGGTTGCAAGGCCAACTACCCCCAATTGGATAGAAAGTGCGTCGGTAGGGGATACTTCTACCCTTACCTGGGTTAATTCAGTACTACGAGAACTGATTGAACCAATAAAACTTCGAAGTGGAAGTTAAGAGAGAATGAGGATGAAATTGTTTAAGAAATTGATCTCACCATTACTTGTGGCACTTCTACTTGCTGGCTGTTCAAGCATGAGCAGCGGAGTAAAGGTCGGAGATCAAGAGTTCACCTCAACTGAGATTCAAAAGACTGTTGATGAAATATTGGCATCGCGTAAAAATGTTGATACATCTGGAATGGATTTGATTGTTGGCCCAGAATTACTTCGTGAGCAAGCACAATTTTTTATTGTAAGAGTTTTGATGGATAAAATTGCAAAAGATATGTTTGTGACTGTAACTCCAGCTGATGTAGCAGCCCGTAAGGCCGATGTCATCACAAGACTTGGCAGTGAAAGTGAATTACCAGCAGCACTTGTTAGCGCTAACTTAGCAGCCTCTAATTTTGAATCATATTTGCGAGTTTTAATCATCTCTGAACGGCTTCATGAGAATTTTGTTAAATCAGGAGTTTCAGAAAATGATGCACCAAAATTTGTTGAACAACTTGTAATTGAAACTGCAAGCAAATTGGGAATTAAAGTAAATTCTAAGTACGGCAAATGGAATGCTGATAATGCTTCTATTCAAGCAAGTGATGCAACTGGCGGCGCAGTAACTGAACAACCTTAAGTAAATTATGAGTTCTGAACTCATCCGATTACGCGAGGTAATGGACAAACTACGCTCCTCACTTCTAAAGTATTTATTGGAAGAGTCTTATGAGTTTATTGAATCAGTTGAAAATAATGATCGAGCTGCAATGCAAGAAGAGCTAGGCGATCTTTTACTACAGGTTTACTTTCACTCTCGAATGGCCGAAGAAGATACAAAACAACCCTTCAATATAGAAGATGTTGCTAAATCGGTTGCAGATAAATTAATTAGAAGGCATCCTCATGTGTTTGCTGGTGAAATAGTTGATTCAAGCGCAGATGTATTAGAGAACTGGGAGAGGCAAAAGGCATCTGAAAAGGGGCGAACATCAGCAATCGATGGCGTTCCACTTGCTCAACCAGCCCTACCTTTGGCAACAAAGGTTTTGTATCGATTAAAAAAATTAAATTATGACCTTGCTGTTTCTGAGCCAATCAAACTCAAGGAAGATATTGATCAGGATCAATTTGGCAAGATACTTCTTGGTTTAATCGCTCAAGCTGTTGATAAAGGGTTAGATCCTGAGGCTGCGTTACGTGGGGCAACAAAAGAGTTAATTGTTCAGATTCAAGAGCATGAGACAAGGTAGAATTACTGTAGATAATTCAAGAAATACACAAATAGTTAGGGCAAATTAGTGTCAGTTATTAACTCTGTGACCGCTAGAGAGATCT
Organism: Actinomycetota bacterium; assembly: GCA_041161165.1. GTDB lineage: Bacteria > Actinomycetota > Actinomycetes > Nanopelagicales > Nanopelagicaceae > Nanopelagicus. The sequence continues at coordinate 2,021 of JBEAVA010000037.1, read as the reverse complement.
TAGATTCTCGAGGAAATCCAACTGTTGAGGTAGAGGTTAGATTAGAAGATAAAAGTATTGGCCGTGCCGCTGTTCCAAGTGGTGCCTCAACTGGCGCCTTTGAAGCCGCTGAACTTCGAGATGGTGGATCAAGATATTTAGGAAAAGGTGTTGAGACAGCGGTAAAAAATGTGGCATTGAAAATTGCACCTGTAGTAATTGGCATGAAAGCTGATAATCAAAGATCCTTAGATGAAAAAATGATTGCACTAGATGGCACAAAAAATAAATCTTCTCTTGGCGCAAATGCCATATTAGGAGTCTCACTTGCCACTGCACGTGCTGCGGCTATTTCTTCAAATCAATCCTTATTTAAATATTTAGGTGGAGAAAGTGCTAAAACTCTGCCAGTGCCAATGATGAATATTTTAAATGGCGGCGCGCATGCTGATACAAATGTTGATATTCAAGAATTTATGATCGCACCAATTGGTGCTCAAAGTTTCAAAGAATCTTTAAGATGGGGCGCTGAGATTTATCACAGTCTAAAGTCAGTGCTTAAGAAAAAAGGTTTAGCGACAAGCATCGGTGATGAGGGCGGTTTTGCTCCTAACTTGGAGAGCAATCGCGCAGCATTGGATTTGATATTAGTCGCAATTGAAAATGCTGGATTCAAAGTTGGTACTCAGATTGCTCTGGCAATGGATGTGGCTGCAACTGAGTTTTTTGAAGATGGTAAGTATAAGTTTGAAGGCAAGTTATTAACCTCAGAGCAGATGATCGCCTACTACAGTGAATTAGTTTCAGCCTATCCATTGGTTTCCATTGAAGATCCATTGGACGAGGACGATTGGAGCGGTTGGGCTAAGTTAACTGCAGAGTTAGGTGAAAAAATCCAGATTGTTGGCGATGATTTATTTGTTACCAATATTGAGCGGTTAACTAGAGGTATTGAAAGCAAAACTGCAAATGCGCTACTGGTTAAAGTAAATCAAATTGGAAGTTTGACTGAGACTATTGATGCAGTCAATTTAGCTCATAAAAATAATTACAAATCGATGATGAGTCACAGATCTGGTGAAACTGAAGACACCACAATTGCTGACTTAGCAGTTGCTTTAAGTTGTGGTCAGATTAAAACTGGTGCGCCAGCAAGGTCTGAACGCGTTGCTAAATACAATCAACTTCTTCGAATTGAAGAGGAGTTGGGTTCAGATGCAATTTATGCTGGCCGATCTGCTTTCCCTAGATTTAAGAAGTAATTTAAATGGCTCGGCGTAGATTTTTTGCAGCAACTCTGGTTTCGTCAACAAAGAAAAGTATTCAAACTGGATTAAAAAAACGAGGGTTATCTAATCGGGCTTTAATTGTTGGAATCGTTCTTTTTGTCGTAGCAATTACTTTGGCACCGCCAATTCAACATTACTTCACCCAACGGGCTCAGATAAATTCATTAAAAACTCAAATTTCAGATAATCAAGCGATGTTAGATAAGGCAGCGGCTGAACTAGCCCAATGGGATGATCCTGAGTATGTGGCAAGCCAAGCCAGAGCTAGATTGCATTTTGTTTTTCCAGGTGAGCGGCAATACATAGTTGTCGGCGATGATGAGATTACTGGTGATGGTCAGCAGACAAAAATCTCCAGCCAACTTCCAGTTGGTCTACCTTGGTATTCAAGGTTGATTTCATCAATTACTAGCACCAATGTAAATAACTAAAATGGTTCAGCCAACCGATCCATTTGTGGCAGAAAAACCAACAGATAAAGATTTAGAAACTGTTGCTGCCCAACTTGGTAGAGCGCCAAGAGATGTCTCCGCAGTTGCACACCGCTGTCCGTGCGGGCAAGTAGATGTGGTTCAAACTCCACCACGATTAGCAGATGGCACTCCATTTCCTACTTTTTATTATGCAACTTGTCCAAGACTTACTGGAGCGATTTCAACTTTAGAAAGTTCAGGATTGATGACGCAGATGAATGAGCGACTACAAAATGATCCACAGCTTGCTGGTGAGTATTTAGCAGCACATATTGATTAT
>JBEAVA010000126.1:0-3231 GCA_041161165.1 Actinomycetota bacterium | reverse complement strand
CATTATTGCGTCGCCGAATTTCACCCATGTCGATGTGTTAGGTGATGTCCTGAGAAGCAGTCTTCATTGTTTGGTCGAAAAACCACTTTGCACCAACGTTGAGGATTGCCTTGATGTTGTAGTTGCCGCTGATGATCGGTCGGCAATTACCTGGGTCGGTCTTGAGTATCGATATATGCCACCTGTAGCAGAGTTGATCTCAATCGTGCATGGTGGTGGCGTTGGGGAAGTACAACAAGTTTCAATCCGCGAACACCGTGAACCTTTCTATCCAAAGGTTGATAACTGGAATCGCTTTGCCGAGCGCACAGGTGGAACTCTGGTTGAAAAATGTTGTCACTACTTCAATTTGATGGATTTAGTGATTGGCCAACAACCTGTTCGAGTCTTTGCATCAGGTGGGCAAAGCGTGAACCATCTAGATGAAAAATATGATGGCAAGCAAGCTGACATGTTAGATAACGCTTATGTAGTTCTTGAGTATGCAAATGGTGCTCGTGGAATGTTAGATCTGTGCATGTTTGGCGAAGGCTCATTTGATAAAGAGATTCTGACAATCGTAGGAGATGAAGGAAAGATTGAATCCTTCTTACCTTCACAGGTAGTCCGTGCTTCACGCCGTGAAACTATTGGAAAGCTCTCTGGCTGGAAGCAAGGCGCTAGTCGTGGAAGTGGAAGTGAGCAGAAGATTGTTCATAATTACGATGTGAAATACATGGGTCACCACTACGGTGCTTCTTATATTGAACACACTAAGTTCCGTGATGCTATTTTGAATTCGACTCCTGCGGAAGTAACGCTCAAAGATGGTGTAACTAGCGTGGTTACTGGCCTTGCTGCCCATAAGAGCATTAATGAAGGCCGAGTAGTTGAAATTAAAGAGCTGTGGGGTTAATGCACACAATCATTCTCGATACCGATATTGGTAGCGATGTAGATGATGCTTTAGCTCTGGCCATGTTATTAGGCTCTGATTCAATAGATTTTTTGGGTATAACCACCGTTTATGGAGACACCAAACTCAGAGCACAAATAGCTGCACACTTATGCCACTTAGCTAATAGGTCAATACAAGTATTTGCTGGATTAGAAAAGCCTTTATCTGGGCGCGAGGTCTGGGTTTCGGGATTCGAGGGAAGAGCATTTTCAAATTTAGATCAATATGCTCCTGAAAATAAATCAGCCGTAGATTTCTTGGTAGAGAAAGTTAACCAAAATCCTGGCCAAATCGAAGTTATTGCCATTGGTCCACTTTCAAATATTGCATCAGCAATCCACCAATCAGAGAGCTTTGCAACAAATGTTAAGCGACTTTGGATCATGGGTGGTGATTTTACGAAAGATAAGACTGAGCACAACTTCAAATGTGATGTGGCTGCGGCAAAAATTGTTCTAGAGTCAAATATTTCTATTACTATCCTGGACCTACCCTCTTCACAAAAAACCATTATCAAGAAGGATGAAATAGAAAAGATTAAGAGTTCTGGAAAGCTTGGAACAACCTTGCACGCTGAAATATTAAATTGGATTCAACCGCGGCAGCAGGATTGGACCACACCACATGATCCAATTGCAGTTTTGGCAATGCTGGCTCCAGAATTTTTTGATTTCTCTGAAAGTGGATCTGTCAAAATAGATGAGAGTGGTCTCAGCGAGTGGCGTTTAAACAAAGATGGAAATGTTAAAAAAACTTCTCCTTCACATCCTTCAGAGGCAGTGAATACGATGATTTCATTGATTGCAAAAGTAGTTTAATTACCAGCTAGTCCATGGTTTTGCATGAGCATCAACGATTTCTGCCAACTGCTCAAGTCGAGGAATTGAAACTTCCCGTAACGCTTTAGGAATATCTCCTGCGCCAACTATGTCGGCCCAAACCGCTCGCCCTGCAAGGAATCCACTCGCACCACCCATAGCGCAGGCTTTAACAGCATCATTAAAGAATGGTTGCTTAACACCATTTGAAAGAACTACCCATGGCGAACCAATAGCTTCAGAGATTCTCTCGGCGTTCTTAGTCACTAAATTCAAATCACCCTCGCCGTGAAATGGAACTTCAGCCTTATAAAGATCTGGTTTCCAACTCGCAGCCTCTCTTGCCGCAATAATCAATTCTTCTTCACGATTAAAGGTTCTTGAGGTATCAGTTGGTGGTTTCACAATAATTTCAATAATTGAGGGTAATCCAGAAATCTTGCATAGCTCATTAAAGTCTTCAATAAGTTTTGCGCGTGAATCTGGTGATTCGTCATTGCGCCATAAAATCAAAAACTTTAATCCCACACTTCCGATATCACGCATACGAATTGGATCTACATCTGAGTCAATTGCAGTATCTGTTGCTGCGCCGCCTGCAGGTCCAACTAATAGATCTGCTGCAGCGATTAGTCCACAACTGCCCTTAAGAGCTTTCTGCTTGATAATTTCATCTATGCCGAATTCTTGATCCACTAATAATGCGGATGCATAAGGAGACAACTCTCGTGCAACATCTACTTTAAACTGCGTGAGTTGAGAATCTGGCACTGGAATGGATTGGTGGGCTGCAAACATTCCGCGCAACGCCTCACGCTGATCAACTGCAACCATTGCAAGTGCGCCAGATGGTCTTGCCAATTTAGTTAGTGGTGCCCTCATTTGTTTGCCTCCAGAAATGCATTGAGTTCAGCTGTTGTTGGAATCATTGATTGGCCATCTAAACCACGACATGACAGAGCTGCAACCGCATTTGCTCGATGCAGCGCTTCTTGAAGAGAAAACCCATGGATGATTTGAGCGACTAAAGCGCCATGAAATACATCCCCTGCACCCAAAGTGCTTTTTACTTCTACCTTAAAACCAGAATATCCTGAACTACCTGCTGATCCTTGCGTTGCAGCCACGGTATTCCCGCCCTTTAAAGAATCGTTTTCCAACGCAACTGCTAAATCAACACCTGGGTATCGAAGTGCCATTTGCCGATCAGTGGGCACAAATAAATCCACAATATTAGGATCAAAATCTTCAACACCATATCCAGCATCAAATGAGATGAGTGGGCCACTGCCCCTGGATATGCCCAACTCTGCCAAGCGATTTATTCCAACATGGTCTACATGTAACCATTGTGCATGAGATGCCAAATTTTTTGCAGCTGAATTTATGGGTGCTTGGTTTACGGGTTGACGTGTATTTATAGCGCGTGAACTTCTTTCTAATGAAGAAACAATTACACTTCCCGCAGTCGGTGAG
>JBEAVA010000125.1:0-2982 GCA_041161165.1 Actinomycetota bacterium | reverse complement strand
GCAACTAATCCATTATGTCCACCACCAATGATTAGAACATCATGCTTACTCATATCAATCCTTTGGATAAGCGGGTTTATTTACTTTAATTTCCTCTAATCTTGCTAAAGATTCAGCTCGTTCAACTTTATGATCAACGATTTGCTTCACATAACCTTTGGTATAGCCATCTGGGTGCTCCCAGGGTTCGTGGATTTCAATTCCTTTAATATGGGCAAGCTCTGGTACATACTTTCGAACATAATCTCCGTTTTCATCAAAACGTTTTCCTTGTTCAATTGGATTAAATATTCGGTAATAAGGCGAGGCATCGGTGCCGCAACCTGCTGTCCACTGCCAACCATGTGCATTTGATGCCACGTCATAATCAACTAAATGCTCACGGAAAAATCTCTCCCCTAATTGCCACTCTAAGTGGAGATCTTTAACTAGAAATGAAGCAACCACCATTCGCGTTCGATTGTGCATCCAACCTTCAACTAACAATTGGCGCATCGCTGCATCTACAAACGGATAGCCTGTTTTACCTTCACACCAAGCTTTAAATTTTTCTCCAGGTTGGTCATATCGCATACCGGCAAATTGTGGTGCGTAGTAATCAGTTTCAGTATGTTGATTATGAAACAAAACATCTGCGTAAAACTCACGCCAAGCAATCTCTTTGCGATAGACATCATGGGCTTTGCTTTCGCCAAGGGGTGCTAACAAAGTTCGTGGATGGATTTCACCCCATTTTAGATGCGCACTCATTTTACTAGTGCCATCAATGCCGGCCAGATTTCTCGCTTCATCGTAGTTATCTAAACCATTTTTTTGAAAATACTTAAATCTTTCTAATGCGGCAACTTCACCAGCTGGTGTAATTCTTGTGCCATCGGGAAGTTTCCAGTCAGGAAATGCTCTGGCATCTTTACTTGGCGTGATCGCATTAATATTTTTAGGTGATTCAGCTGGTTTGCGCCAGCCATGAATACACCATGCTTTATAAAAAGGTGTGTAGACCCGGTATGGAGTGTCATCACTTGGTTTTCTAACTCTGCCAGGGGCAACAGCATATGGAGATCCAGTTCTAATTAGTTTAATTCCAGATGCTTCAATATTTTCATCCCGCTTTGCTCCATAGGGTTCATACTCAGCTGAGATATGTACTGAGCTGGCATCATTTTTACTCATTAACTCTTTTAAAACAGTTATCTGATCCCCCGCAATTACATGCAGTTTATTTCCAAGGGAATCATCTAAATGGTGAAGTGATTGACCAAGGTATGCCAATCTTTTACTGCCAGCAGTTTTGATTAATTTAGGATCTAAGATAAAAACTGGAAGTATTACTTCACTCTCTGCCATCGCAGCCAGTAATGCAGGATTGTCATTTAATCTAAGGTCTCTACGAAACCAAAAAATTGAGCTGCTGGCCATTGGCTTATATTGCCACTTGGCAACAAGTTAAATTCAGGTTAGCTATGAAGGGATTCCACTGAAGCATCCCAACCCTTAACATCTTGTGGCTTTCTTGGCCCTGGTCCAACATATCTAGCTGATGGGCGAATTATTCGACCAGTTCGCTTTTGTTCCAGGATATGCGCAGACCATCCGGCGGTTCTGGCTGCAGTAAACATTGATGTAAATAGGTTCGCTGGAACTTGGGCAAAATCTAAAACAATTGCTGCCCAAAACTCAACATTGGTTTCTAAAACTCGATCTGGTTGACGTTGCTTTAATTCTGCTAACGCAGCCTTTTCTAAAGCGAGCGCAACCTCATATCTTGGCGCATTTAACTCTTTTGCAGTTCTACGCAATGTGCGAGCGCGTGGATCCTCGGCGCGATAAACCCGGTGACCAAAGCCCATCAATCGCTCACCCTTATCCAAAATTGATTTCACATAACTTTCAGCATTTCCTGACTTTTCAACAGCTTCGATCATGCTTAACACTCGCGCAGGTGCGCCACCATGGAGCGGTCCACTCATTGCGCCAATCGCACCAGAGATTGAGGCAGCAACATCAGCTCCAGTTGATGCAATAACTCGACCAGTAAATGTTGAGGCGTTCATGCCATGTTCAGCTGCGGAAACAAAGTAAGCATCAATTGCCCGCACATGCACAGGATCTGGTTCACCTCGCCAGCGAATCATCATTCGCTCAACTACGGTGTGTGCTTTATCAATCTCTGATTGTGGAATTGCTTGTGCGATGGTGCCACGGGCAGATTGCGCCACATATGAAAGCACCATAACTGAAGCTCTAGCTAGATTACTTCTAGCCTCTTCATCTGAAATATCTAGAAGTGGCTTAAGTCCCCAAGCTGGAGCAAGCATTGCAATTGCTGATTGCACATCAACTCTTACATCACCTGAGTGAATTGGAATTGGAAATGGTTCTGCTGCTGGAAGACCAGGATTAAATTCATCATCAACTAGTAAGCCCCAGACATTGCCAAAGGTGACTCGACCAACTAGATCATCAATGTCTACGCCGCGATATCGCAGCGCACTTCCCTCTTTATCCGGCTCTGCAATCTCTGATTCAAAAGCGATTACCCCTTCAAGGCCCGGCTTAAAGTCTTCATTCATGCGCCGTATTCTCCACTTAATACCCCGCTGGGCCAAATGAGGCAAGGCAAAGATGCCAAGGCTGGCAAAGTGACGTTAGATACACCTATGGCAGAGAGCCCAGAGATTAGCCGCGAGGCAATATCAGCGATGCGCCGCTCCTACGGCGAGGCGGGAATTACTGAAAGTTCAATAAATCCAGATCCAATAGCGCAATTCTCGCTCTGGTTAAAAGAGGCTGCAGCAAATTCCATGATTATTGAGGCCAATGCCATGGTGTTATCAACTCTTGGCCAAGATGGGCCAAGCTCGCGAACTGTGCTTCTAAAAGATGTTGATCAAAATGGCTTTACCTTCTTTACCAATTATCAATCAGATAAATCTCGTCAGATACAAGCAAATCCAAAGGTCTCACTACTCTTTCCTTGGT
>JBEAVA010000124.1:0-3002 GCA_041161165.1 Actinomycetota bacterium | reverse complement strand
CATCTAGGCATTCCCAAGGTGCAAGCATGTCAAGTAATACTCGATCAAAATCAGCCTCATAAGTTTGATCTTGTAACGCTCCAATAGTTAAATTCCAATTAGTCGGTTTGGCACCAAAATATGATGAAACATTTTTTTCAGAGATTTCGGCAAAATCTTCTCTCATTTCAACTGAATGTAAAACGCCTTTTGCTCCGATAGCACGTAATAAATGAATGCTCAGCGCTCCGGATCCAACACCAGCTTCAAGAACTCTAGCACCTGGTTTAATATCAGCAATACCAAGGATCATTGCGGCATCTTTAGGATAAATAATAGTTGCTCCCCTTGGCATGGACAAAACATAATCTGCAAGCAATGGTCTAAATGCTTGGAATTTTAAATCCTGATTGGTAGCTACTATCGAGCCTTCAGGTAATCCTATTAATGCATCGTGCTTAAGCATGCCTTTGTGAGTATGCCATTCTGAACCTTGAGTAAGAGTTATTGAATATAACTTACCTTTAGCGTCAGTTAATTGAACGCGATCTCCGTATTGAAAACTTCTGTCTATCATCTACTTTTAACTTCGCTTTTTAAAAAGGGGTACCAATTGAAAATCTGATCCAAATCAATATCAGACAGTGAATCAATAAGTCTTAAATTTTTGTGCGGTTGCATCTCTACCAAATGAGGAATACCTATCACCTGGGCTCCTGATCGTAATCCAGATTCAACGCCAGTTAAGGAATCCTCGAACACTAAACATTTGGATATATCCACCCCTATTGTTTTCGCGGCGAGTAGATATGGATCTGGAAATGGTTTTGATTTTTCGACATCATCTCTAGAAATTGTGGCTTTAAAGGTGTTGCTTGGAAATTTTGTTAAAACAGAACGCATTTGCCTTCCAGTACTAGCAGTTACTAACGCGAGCGGTATGCCTGATTCAATACAATCTGCAGTTAATTCCAATGCGTTAGGCATAAAACTCAACTCCTTTGCCAACTTCTGTTCCATAACAAGATCCAAACGCTCACTGAAATATCCAAAGGGTTTTATATTTCCAGTACGTGCTTGCATATACCGCTCAGTACGTTCCATAGGTCCACCCAAACAATTTATTTGATCAGATGGTTCCCAAATCACCCCCAGTTCTGCCATAACCTCTACCTCAGCAGCAAACCATAACGGCTCAGAATCGATAAGAGTTCCATCCATATCAAAAAGTATTGCACTCATGATGCGTTGAAATACTTTGCTTCTGGGTGGTGGAGCACTATTGAGGATGTTGATTGTTCGGGATGAAGTTGGAATTCTTCAGAGAGTTCAACTCCGATTCGTTTGGGATCTAACAATTCAAAGATTTGAATTTGTTGCTCTAAGTCTGGACAAGCTGGATAACCAAATGAGTACCGTGATCCCTGGTAGCCTTGATCAAAAATTTCCTTCAAATCTTTTGAATCTGAGCCATTAATCTTTAATTCCTCACGAGTTCGTGCATGCCAATGTTCAGTCAAGGACTCAGTCAGTTGTACAGATAACCCATGTAACTCCAAGTATTCGCGATAAAGATTCTCTTGGAACAATTTGCTAATAGCATCACTGATTGATTGCCCCATGGTGATCACCTGAAAACTTACAACATCAATTTCGCCGCTAGCATTACTTCTAAAGAAATCAGCTAAACACAATCTGCGATCTCTACTTTGGCGTGGAAATGTAAATCTCAGGCGCTCATTGCCTTTTGATGGACCTTCATGGTTAAGAATGATCAAATCATTACCTTCACTGACACATGGAAAGTATCCATAAACAACAGCCGCATTCAACCAACCCTTTGATTGCACGTCATTTAGCAGAGCTCTCAATTGTGGTCGACCTTGTTCGGCTGCCATGGATTCAAAATCTTTACCTTTTAATCCCCATTGACCAAGAAACAAAGCTCTTTCATCCAACATCCCAACATAATCGGCAAGAGCAACACCTTTTACTACCCGTGATCCATAGAAGGGCGCAACCGGTATTGGATTATTACTAGCAACATCACTACGTCTTGTATCTCTAACGGAAGGTGAAGGGTTTGAGGTTTTTGGAGTTCGACGCTGCTTGAGGGGAGGCAATTCAACACCAGGTACCCCTCTTTTTATGCCCATCAATGTATCCATCAGTTTTAAACCCTCAAAAGCATCCTTGGCATAACGAACAGTGCCGGAGAATTGTTCACTTAAATCTTGCTCAACAAATGATCGCGTTAAAGCTGCGCCGCCTAAAACTACTGGCCATTTTTTACCTAACCCTCTTGAATCTAACTCCTGCAAATTCTCTTTCATGATTACAGTGGATTTCACAAGAAGTCCTGACATGCCGATAACATCAACATTGTTTTCATTGGCTGCGTCTATGATCTGATTGACAGTTTGCTTAATACCAATGTTGACAGTCTCGTAACCATTATTCGATAAAATGATGTCTACTAAATTCTTACCAATATCGTGAACATCGCCTTTAACTGTAGCTAAAAGAATCTTGCCGCGACCTTGATCATCAGTTTTCTCAATGAAAGGCTCAAGATAAGCCACTGCACTTTTCATTACTTCAGCGGATTGAAGTACGAAAGGCAATTGCATCTCTCCTTTTCCAAATAACTCTCCCACGACTTTCATACCTGCCAGTAAATGTTCGTTAATAATTGTCAAAGCGGGAATCCGAGAATCTAGGGCGCTCTTTAGATCCTCATTCAGGCCTACTTTTTCGCCATCGATAATTCGACGTTGTAAACGCTGTTCCAATGGAAGTGCCGCCAATTCTGCTGCACGACTTTCTTTTGTGGTAGTTACCTTAATATTTTCAAACAGCTCTAAGAATTTGGTTAGCGGATCGTATGAAACATTTCCGTCACCATCAAATTTACGTCGGTCATAAACTAGATCAAGAGCCACCTCTAATTGTTCACTCGGAATACGATTGATCGGTGTAATTTTTGAAGGGTGAACAATTGCAGAATCTAAACCATTCTTTAC
>JBEAVA010000123.1:0-3018 GCA_041161165.1 Actinomycetota bacterium | reverse complement strand
TTAGAGGAAATTAAAGTAAATAAACCCGCTTATCCAAAGGATTGATATGAGTAAGCATGATGTTCTAATCATTGGTGGTGGACATAATGGATTAGTTGCCGCTTGCTACTTAGCAAAAGCTGGTAAAAAAGTATTAGTACTTGAAGCAAATAATGAAATAGGCGGAGCATCAACATCTGAATATGTCTTTGCAGGGCTAGAGGCAAAGTTATCTAGATACTCATACCTTGTTTCCTTACTACCAGATCAAATTATTAAAGAGCTTGGATTAAATTTTCAATGTATTTCTCGCAAAATTTCCTCCTACACCCCTTATGAAAAGAATGGTAATGATGCTGGCCTATTGGTGAAGAGAGTTTGGGATGAAAGTAATGATCAATCATTTAGCCAATTAACTGGATCAAATAGTGAAGCTCAATCTTGGCAGCGCTTTTATGATCAGGTAAGTCAATTTGCCCAAGTAATTGCGCCTACACTTCTTCAACCACTTCCAACCAGAAGTGAGATAAAAAATAAATTAAATGATGATTTAGTTTGGAAAATATTAATTGAACAATCTTTAGGCCAAACCTTGGATCAATACTTCAAAGATGATCTAGTCAAAGGTGTTGTATTAACTGATGGATTAATTGGAACATTTGCTTCGGCCTATGAGATGCAGAGCAATATCTGTTTTCTCTACCATTTAATTGGAAATGGCACTGGGGAGTGGAAGGTGCCAAAGGGTGGAATGGGCTCTCTCATTTCAGAGCTTTACCAAAAAGCGATATCACTTGGTGTTGAAATTAAAGTTAACTCAAAAGTTAAATCTATTGATGCCCAAAACTTGCAGGTTGTTGCTGAATTAGAAAATGGTGAAAAGTTTGAAGCAGGTTATTTGCTGTCAAATGCCGCCCCGCAAGTTCTATCTCAATTACTAGGTAAAGAGCAGCCTAAATCATTAGAGGGCTCTCAAGTTAAAATAAATATGTTGCTGAAGAAAATGCCGAAATTTAAATCTGGCATTGATGCCAAAGATGCTTTTGTTGGCACACTTCATATAAATGAAAGTTTTGCTCAACTAGAAAAAGCTTATAAGCAGGCAAACTCAGGCATTTTCCCCGATGAGCTTCCATTGGAAATGTATTGTCACTCCCTATCTGATAATTCGATACTTTCAGATGAGTTGAATCAAAAAGGTTTTCATACTCTAACGATTTTCGCTCTTCACACCCCAGCAAAATTATTTGATAAAGATCCAGTCAAAACTAAAGAGTTAGCAAAGCAAAGAGCTTTATCTGCTTTAAATCAATATCTAGTAGAGCCAATTGAGAGTTGCCTTGCAACCGATGTGAATGGAAAGCTTTGTATTGAGGTTAAATCCCCGCTTGATTTAGAGAATGAAATCTTCCTGCCTCGCGGAAATATTTTTCACAAAGATCTTTCTCTTCCATTTAAAGAGGATGGTTCAGAGATTAGATGGGGAGTGGAAACAGATCATCCAAGAGTGTTCCTATGTGGAGCTGGTGCAATTAGAGGCGGTGGCGTAAGCGGCATTGCAGGACACAACGCCGCTATGGCAGTTTTAGAATTAAACTAAAAAGTTAGAAAATTGCCAAGGATCACTTTCGTCATACTTGCGATTGTTCCAACCTTTAAACAAATCATTACGGTGCATGAGTGGATCCCAATCAGCTGCTGCTGAGTGATAGCCACCCCAGTATTTTTCAGCGAAACCTAAAACTTCTCGCCAAGGTAGATCATCTGGTACGAGGTATCCAGAGTTTGGATTTGCCATCGCCCAAGCAACTGCTGCATAAACTGCGCTAGCCACCTGAACAGTTGTGGCAGATTGTTTTGGAACTAATTTTCTAGAGTCATGGATGTTAAGAAGTGAACCAGTCCACCATGATTTATATGGATGGCCCATCAGTAAAACTCCTAATCGATCATCACCATCAATAATCTCTTCATTCATGATTCTTTGATTTGCCGTTAAATCCCACTGACGCATTTGAAGTTCATGCATCGAGGCAACCGCAGCATCAGTTGGGCAGTATGCATAGTGAACAGTTGGGCGATAAACAGCTTTATTTCCATCCCAAACAGTTAAGTGATCACTTATTGTGAAAGCTTCGCCATGGCGAATAACCATGCCGGTTGTTTCCATATTTGGCACCCAAGATCTAACCCATGTAGTTGCCCCTGGTTGAGCAATACAGATCTGGTTTTTTGGACCATCAGGATGTTGATAAGCATTGACAGGTAATGTTTTTTCATGAGTTCCCCAACCCATTTCAGCTGGGGCTATTCCCTCTTCATAAAAACCTTCAACTGACCAGGTATTAACAAACTCATTAACCTGCTTTGGTTTATCTGAGATTTGAGTATCACGTTCGGCAATATGTATTACCTTCACACCTAGCTTTTGCGCAAGTGTTGGAAAATTCTCAGCTGCTAATGATTCTGCAACTCCAGCACCTGCTTTGCCATCTTTAACAGCTGCTGTTGCAATATCAAATAAGGCTTTCTTAGTTAAATGTGAAACTAAACCAGGGTTTGCACCATGCTCAACAATTGCTGTTGGTCCTTTGCCGCCCCAAGTGTCAGTTAACTTTCTTAACTTCATATGGCGCCAATAAAGTGTGCGCTCTGTTGGATTACGGCTTGCACCAGCTGCGTATGGCTCCCACTCTTCAACTGAAGTATTTAAGTAAATGACGCCATGATCATGCGCCCAGCCAATAATTGCGTTGGCATCAATATTCCAGGCTAGGTCTAATAGAAAATCACCAGCTGATAAGTATTTTGATAAAAACTGATCCATATTTTCGCGGGTTAATTGATCTTGAACATAAACTGCACCCGCAGCGATCGCTTCAGAAACTCGGCTTCGATTATCACGCATATCTGCAATCGTGATCTGTTTTGCATCTACTAGATGCTCAATTAAAAGTGGAAGAACACATTGTGAAACTGAACCTGCACCTAAAACCAGAACTCGATTTGAAAAGCGTGCTGCCAATTAGGACCTCCAAG
>JBEAVA010000122.1:0-3039 GCA_041161165.1 Actinomycetota bacterium | reverse complement strand
CCATTGCCCAATATTCCCCACTGCTGCCTCCCGTAGGAGTCTGGGCCGTGTCTCAGTCCCAGTGTGGCCGGTCGCCCTCTCAGGCCGGCTACCCGTCGTTGCCTTGGTGAGCCATTACCTCACCAACTAGCTGATAGGCCGCGAAGTCATCCTCCACCGAAATTCTTTCAAAACTCAGTGATGCCACTTATGTTTCAATATTCGGTATTAGCACCGGTTTCCCGGTGTTATCCCAAAGTGGAGGGCAGATTCTTCACGTGTTCCTCACCCGTTCGCCGCTAATCCATTTCCGAAGAAACTTCATCGCTCGACTTGCATGTGTTAAGCACGCCGCCAGCGTTCGTCCTGAGCCAGGATCAAACTCTCCATAGAAAATTTGATCTGACAAAAAGACAAACATGGCTATCTAATTAATAAATTTATTAATCAGAGTTCGCTTATGTTTATAGTCTTTATCAATTGTTTTTTGTTTTGTACTTAAAGCAAATTTATTTATTAATTAAAATAAATAAATTAGTTAATTAAGTTTCAAAGGTATTTATAAAACAAAAATGAAATTGTTATTTTTAATAAATTAAAATTAACAACGTCAATTAATGCCTTCGATTTCTTAAAGAAATCTTTGGCATTGACTTTATTGCACGTTGTTGAGTTCTCAAGGTACGACTGCGCACTGGTTGCAAAATTGCTTCTGCGTGCAGGGCAACCCATTTTTTTAGTTTCTAGGCATGCCTACAAACCTTAAAAATCGGGGTTTTCCACACCCGGCCTTCTTCTGAAGTCCGTCTCGTATGGGGAGGTGAAATATAGCCCCCGCGTAGAAGGGGGGTCAAATCGCCTGACGGGTGAAAAAACGAGCCTTTTACCCCTCAACCTCCACAGCGGCTAAATCTCGTTTTCCTTTGCGAAGGAGTAGGTATTTCCCATGTAAAAGGTCGGCCTTTGAAGGGGTGAAATCCTCAGTTTCAACCTTTTTATTGTTCAAATACCCCCCACCCTCTTTCACTATACGTCTAGCGGCGGACTTAGACTCAACTACCCCAGTAGCTGCCAGTAAATCAACCCAGGTTGGGTACGGATCGCCCTTTTTAATGATGGTTTTTGGCAATTGAGAGAGGGCAGAATCTAGGGTTTTTAGATCCAAATCTCCGATCTCCCCTTGACCAAACAAAGCCTTAGCTGCCTCTTCCACAGATTTAGCCATCGCACTGCCATGTATCAAGGTGGTCATCTCTCTGGCTAATTCACGGTGCGCTTCTCTAGCTCCAGGATTGGTTTTAACTTTTTCAATTAGCTCTTCGATTTCAGCTCTGCTTCTCATCGAGAATACCTTTAATAACTTAGGCATATCTGCGTCATCACTATTAAGCCAGAATTGGAAGAATTCATAAGCGCTGGTCATGCTTTCCTCTAACCAAATTGCACCACTAGCTGTTTTGCCAAATTTTGAACCATCTGATTTAGCAAGCAAAGGAACGGTTAACGCATGTGCGTTCCCACCTTCAACCTTTCGAATTAGATCTAAGCCAGCAACAATATTTCCCCATTGATCTGACCCGCCAATTTGCAACCTACATTGATCTCTTCGATACAGTTCAAGGTAATCAAATGCTTGTAAAACTTGGTAGGAAAACTCAGTGTAGGAAATTCCAGTACTTGATAGTCTGGTTGCAACCGAATCCTTGGCTAACATTTGATTGACCGAGAAATGCTTTCCGATATCTCGTAACAACTCAAGTGCTGATACTGCTTTGGTCCAATCTAAATTATTGACCAATTTTGCACTTGCATCTTTATCGTTAAAATCCAATATCTTCTCAACCTGCCTACGTATCTTAGAGACCCACTCAGCAACTAACTTTTCTTCATTCAAAGTACGCTCATCATTTTTCCCGCTTGGGTCTCCAACTAATCCGGTGGCGCCGCCAACGAGGGCGATTGGACGATGTCCTGCTAATTGAAATCTTTTAAGAACCAGAAAGACTACGAGATTTCCAAGATGCATGCTTGGAGCAGTTGGATCAACACCTAGATACAATGAGATGGGTTTGGCTAACGCGCTCTCTAACTCTTTTCGATCGGTAGATTGAGCGATTAACCCACGCCACTCAAGATCGTCTAATAGTGCATTACTCATGGGTTGATCATGCCCGAAAACTGCTTTCGTAGGGAGGCAATTTCCTTTTCTACTCCTATGATGTCCTGATTTAACTTGTTTATGGCAGCAAAAACTGAATTTCTTGATGTTCCCATGGTAGAGGTGCGTGAGGATACTGCCCCGGAAACATTTAAAAATTTCTTAACTTCTTGGGTTAAATTTGGATGGATGGCAAGTAATTGTTGGTCGCTCATTTGATCAAGTTCTATTGCATTTTTCTCACAGAATTTCACACACTCTCCTGCCACTTCATGCGCCAATGAAAATGGCACACCGGTTTTACTTAAAAAATCTGCAATCTCGGTAGCTAATGAGTAACCAGCTGCCGCACCTTTTGAAATATTTGTTTGCTTGAACTTTGCCGTTTGCACCATCCCAGAAATCGCAGGGATCAAGATTAATAGTTGATCTACTGAATCAAAGATTGGCTCCTTATCTTCTTGTAGATCACGGTTGTAGGCAAAAGGCATTGCTTTCAAAACCACTAATAATGCAGTTAGATTGCCGATAAATCGGCCGGATTTTCCTCTAGCTAACTCTGCGGCATCAGCATTTTTCTTCTGAGGCATGATTGATGAGCCAGTTGCATAAGCATCATCGATTTCAACCCAATCAAATTCAGTTGAACTCCACAAAACAAACTCCTCGCCAATCTTCGATAGATGAATGCCAATCATCGCCATGATGAATAATGCTTCAGCGGCAAAATCTCGGTCGCTAACAGCATCAATGCTGTTTTTCATGACGCCATTAAACCCAAGTTTTGCAGCTGTGTTTTCAGGTTCTGGCTGAATAGAGGAACCAGCTAATGCACCTGCGCCAAATGGTGAGTAGTTATTTCGTTCTACCCAGTCAAAGATTCGATCAACATCTCTTAATAG
>JBEAVA010000121.1:0-5218 GCA_041161165.1 Actinomycetota bacterium | reverse complement strand
ATGCACAGAAATTAATTTCTGACGCCGAAAGAAATATCGTTGATTACCGCTCTTGGTTATCTTCGGCAATCTCAGAAGCTGAGCGCTTGCATCGTGCCCAAAACTCATCTTTAAATGCTGCAGAACAAGCAATTCAAGAATCACGCCAAAAATTACGCCACGCGTTTGATCGCCTTTCTCAGTTACAGGCAGATATCAACGCAAATCTAGATAGTGAAAGTAAACCGGCTGGCAAAGTTTTTGTCGCCGGTGCTGGTAAAAAAGCAGCTCAAGCTGCAGCAAGAAAACAAAAGGCTGCAAATCGCAAAAAGCCAGCCAGCAAAAAGAAATCTAAGTAACTCTTAAACTAGGGTTAACAATGCTTAATCTTTTGGCATTGGAGAATTTAAAATGAGTTCAAAAAATTCCACGGGCAAAATAGGCATTAAACATATCTCATCTATTGATGGCTTGCGAGCTATTGCCGTCACAGCTGTTGTTATGTATCACTTGGGAATTTCCTGGATACCTGGTGGATTCTTAGGTGTAGATCTTTTTTTTGTTATCTCTGGTTATGTAATAACACGTTTAATATTAGATTCAATAAATCAATCTAGTGCCCTTGATCTTCGAGCTTTTTATGCAGCAAGACTTAGAAGAATATATCCGGGTTTTCTATTTATGGTTATCTGCACCATTATTTTTATTGGCGTATGGGCACCAGAGGCTATTAAGAGATTTCTATCCGATCTACCTTACGCATTAACTGGCACCATAAATTGGCTGCTCGTTGCTCGCCATCAGGATTACTTTGAAACAGTAGGTCGGCCACCGCTATTACAACACACTTGGTCGTTGGCTGTTGAACTGCAATTTTATTTAATCTGGCCAATCATTTTATTAACGGTTCTAAAGTACTTTGGAAAGAAAAACATCGCCAGAATTGCCTTAATAATCGCAATGGTTTCAGGAACAACATTATTTTTTGTTTCACTACAGTTAGATCAATCCAATGCCCAACAAATCAGTCATATTTACTTTGGAACAGATACTCACTCACTCGGACTTTTCTTAGGTTCAGCGCTAGCTGTCTCATGGATTCCACAAAACTTAAGTGCTGATATTGAAAAACGTGCACAAGATGTAATTGATGGCATCGGTGTTGTTGGCCTACTTGGATTAATATCTACGTTTTTATTTATTGATGAATCCAATGCAGGTTTGTATCGGATCGCATTCCCGTTAGCAGGCATTTTTGGCTGTTTAGTAATTATTTCGCTAGTCCATCCAGCTTCAAGATTTGCGCCAATTATTAGCACCGCACCTTTTCGTTGGATAGGGCAACGCAGTTACGGCATTTACATATGGCACTGGGTAATCTTTCAAGTCACTAGACCATCTGTGGATTTGTCAGGACAAACATGGGCATTATATCTTGCAAGAGTTTTATTAGTTTTAGCCTTAGCTGATATTTCACTCCGCTGGGTTGAAATTCCCTTTAGACAAGGGTTAGTTCAAAACTGGTTTAGAGGTATGAAGTACAGGTCGGCCAAAGTGCAACTGCGACAAAAGATTTCGGTAATCTCTTCAATAATTATTGTGCTGGCCATAACCTCATCTATCTCTGTTCAGGCAATAAATAAATCTGATGAGATTGCTAACCAAATTTCACAACAAAGTAATCAAGACCAACAAACTCAAGGTGATTTAGGAAGTACTACAGGATTATGGGTTACCGGCGATAGCGTTATTTTAGGAATTAGAAGTAAGTTGGAAGCAAAAGAGCATATTTCACTCATCAATGCTCGAGTCGGCCGACAGGCGCCAGAATTATTAGCTGTAATGCGAGTTGATCAAAGCTCTGTTCCATCCTCACCAGTGGTCTTTAACTTAGGTAATAACAATGCATTATCTGAAGATACAGTTATTGATATCTTTGAGATTGTAAAAAATCAACCACAGATTATTGTCGTAAATACAGCTGTGCCTAGGGCTTGGAAAGATTCAAACAATGCAATTATTTCTAAGGTTGCATCAAGATATCCCAATGTAAAGGTTGTTGATTGGGATCGTATTTCAAAAGGTCGACCTGAGTTATTTGCACCCGACGGCGTACATTTAAGTCCGGCAGGCTCAGATGTTTATGTTGATTTAGTTTTGAGCGTATTAGATAAAACTTCTGCCTAAATAAAAACGGCCCTTAAAATAAATTAAGGGCCGTTAGAAATTTGTTATGAATTAAGACCAGCTACCTGGCAATCCATGAACTTTTCCTTCTACAACAACACCATCTGAGTACACAGTTGAAACTTTAACTTGTACCCAACCTGTTGAATCATTCTTAGTGATTTGTTGCTTAAATTGAGTTGCGGGAACTGTTGCAACTAACTTCCACTCGCCAACGCCATTATCGCGAAGCTCGATGTTGTAACCAGTGATTCCTTCAGAAGCTGCAGGTGCTTTCCAGTTAACTGTTGCACCGGTTGCGTTATAAAGTGAAACGATTCCTACTGGTGCCTCATGTGCAGCAAGGGGAGCACTGCTTGGTTCTGCGCTTGGTTGCTCAGTTGGTGCGGCACTCTCTGATGCTGCAGGAGTAGGTGTAACTGTTGTTGATTCAGAGGATGAATTCTTTGAAATTACAGCTACTGCCAAAATAACAATTCCTAATACAACAGCGATCATTATTCCTTTTGAAGAACCGGTGTCATTACTCTTACTTGCTTTTGCAGAGTATGAAGAGCTAGATGCTGGCTTTGGAGTTGTTGAAATTGTTGATACTGAAGATCGAGATGATCCGCTTACCGGTACTGCTGGAATTGAGTAGCGAACCTTTGCGCGAGATGATTTCTTTGCAGCTTTCTTCTTTGCGCTTGGCTTTGCAGTTGTACGCTTTGCGCTCTTTTTTACACTGCGCTTAGCAGAGCTAAAACTCCTTAAATTTCGGTACTAGCTAAATCTTGCTTACTAGCAGAGTGAGGTTTGATGTTATTTCCTTAGGGAAGGATGCGATAAGGATACAACACTCAGATTGCCAATTATTGAGATGAATTGCCAACAACTAAAGGTTTGAAAGCAAAAAAGGGGTAATAGCACGAAAGGCAATTCCACGATGGCTAACCTCATCCTTCACCCCTGGAGGCAGTTGTGCCAAAGTTTGCTCGAAACCAGTTGGTTTAAATATTGGGTCATAACCAAATCCGCCATCACCTATTGGCGCCAAAACTATCTCACCAGGCATAACACCTAACTCCTCTTTTTCTATCGCTAACCCATCTGCGGTTGGTTTATAGAAAGCAACGACCGCCTTAAATTGTGCTCCGCGTTTTTGCACCGCCACATCCTTTAATTGCGTTAATACTTTTTCAATATTCATCCGATCTCGCTCATGAGAATCTGTACCCTCATATCCAGCCCACCTGGCTGAATAAACACCAGGATCCCCTGCTAAGGCATCAATAAATAAACCACTGTCATCAGCTAGGCATGGGAGTTTGGTAAAGATTGAGATGGATTTTGCTTTTAACTTAGCATTCTCACTTAAGGTTTTACCAATCTCTTGCACCTCTGGCATATCTGGAAAATCAGCTAATCCTAAAACTTTTATTGATTGTGCATGTTGGTTAAGTAGGCGTTCAAACTCAACAATCTTTCCCTTATTTTTTGTCGCTAATACCAGCCGGCGCATCTGTTAAAAAGTTACTTAGCTAGTGCTGCTATTTGTAATTTCGTAAGTTGGGCACAACCAGCTGCACCAAGATCTAGCAGTTGATTTAAAAGGGAACGATCAAAGGGTGCACCTTCTGCTGTTCCTTGCACCTCAATAAAATTACCATCGCCAGTGCAGACAATATTCATATCTGTTTCAGCACTTACATCCTCCTCATAACATAGATCTAAGGTTGGTTTGCCATTAACAATTCCAACTGAAACCGCTGCCACAGATTGGCTAAGTGGCTTAGCGCTTTGTGCAATATGACCCTTGCCTTGTGCCCAAGTAATTGCATCGGCGAGTGCAACATAAGCACCAGTAATTGCAGCTGTTCTAGTCCCACCATCTGCTTGCAGCACATCACAATCAATCACAATGGTGTTTTCACCTAATGCTTTCATATCAACAATTCCGCGTAATGATCTGCCAACTAATCTTGAGATCTCTTGAGTTCGACCTCCTAATTTTCCCTTAACACTCTCTCGATCAGATCTAGTATGTGTAGCTCTTGGCAACATTGCATACTCACTTGTTACCCAACCCTCACCCTTACCAACTAACCATCGTGGAACACCTGGGGTAAATGAGGCAACACATAAAACTCTGGTGTTTCCAAACTCAACTAATACTGATCCTTCAGCATTATTGAGCCAATTACGAGTGAATTTAATTGCTCGCAGCTGATCATTACTTCGTCCATCTGCTCTACTCATATTCACTCCCTTTGATTTATTAAAACTAGATCTTATTTGTAACAGTTACTACCTCAGGGCCTAAGAATCGTTTAGCCAAGGTGGCAAACTTATCTGGATCTCCAGTTGCTACAAACCTATGACTCACCTTGCCAGATTGATCATTTAATAAATTTGTTTCAACCAGGGTGCGGTACAGATCTTTTGCTGTCTCCTCTGCACTTGAAACTAGAGTGACATCATTTCCCATCACATAAGAGATAACTCCGGTTAATAATGGGTAGTGAGTACAACCTAAAACCAAGGTATCGATCTGAGCGGTTTTCATCTGAGATAAGTAATCTTGCGCAATCTTTGTAATCTCATGCCCGGTAGTTTTGCCATTTTCAACAAATTCAACAAATAATGGACAAGCCTTTGAGGTAATACTTAATTGTGGTGCGGCAGCAAAAGCATCTAGATAAGCCTTTGAATCGATGGTGGCATTTGTGCCAATCACACCAACCTTGCCACTTCTAGTTGCCGATACTGCTCGCCTTACCGCAGGTTGAATTACCTCAATAACTGGAATCTGATATCTCTCTCTGGCATCTCGCAACATGGCAGCGCTGGCTGTGTTGCATGCAATCACAATTGCTTTCACACCAGCTGCAACTAATTGATCCATAATCTCAAGCGCGTAGCTTCTAACTTGGGCGAGAGGCCGCACTCCATAGGGGCCGCGGGCGGTATCGCCTAAATAAAGAATTGACTCACCTGGCAGTTGATCAATGATTGCCCTAGCTACCGTTAACCCACCGACGCCTGAGTCAAAGATTCCAATAGGGGCGCTCTT
>JBEAVA010000120.1:0-3066 GCA_041161165.1 Actinomycetota bacterium | reverse complement strand
TTGTAATTATTGCCATCATAAAACTGGGTGGCTGCGATATCTAAAGCCAAGCCAACTTGGCTACCAACATTTAGCCCAACTTTTTCAATTGCCTTAACTACAAACTCACAAGCTTTTTCAATACTGGTGAAAGAGAGCGCTAAGCCACCCTCATCAGCAATTAAATTTGTAACCTGGCCATCCTCTTTACCTAACCTGGCAGCCATTTCTCTAATTGCAACAATCCAGGAGAGTGCTTGGGTAAATGTCTTAGCGCCAACTGGCACAACCAAAATATCTTGAATATCCATGGTGCGATTTGCATGTGCTCCGCCGGACAAAATATTAACCATCGGCATTGGAATTTGCAGTGGGCCATCGGGTGAAAAGTACCTAGCTAGTGATTTATTTTGTGAATGTGCAGTGGCAAGACTTGCTGCTAATGAAACTGCCAAGGTGGCATTAGCACCAAGGGATGAATGATCTAAAGTTGGATCTAACTCAATAAGTTGGGCATCTACTAGATTTAAATCAATCTGCTCTTCAACTAGTTTTGGCGCAATTTTTTCATTGATATTTGTTACAGCTTGTTGAACTGATAGACCACCATAAAAGTTTTCAGCAAATTTACTTCCCACATCGCGAAGCTCCTTTGCTTCATGCCTACCTGTTGATGCCCCCGATGGCACACGGGCAGTATGAACACTTCCATCAGTTAATGAGATGGCAGCTGCAACTGTTGGCCTGCCCCTTGAATCTAATACTTGAAACCCAAAAACTTTGCTGATCTTCACTTTGCACTCATTTCAAAAAGCTGGGCAACTGCAAGGTTAGCGTTATTTCCCAAGATTGCTTTGGTGAAGCTTTGTAATTTGCGCTGTTGTTCAACTGAAAGGTAGTTAACTGGGGACTTTCCCTCCACCCTTGCTAGTGCGATTAAAGCGGCATGTTTTGCCACCGATGGTGAAATTGGACGTATTTTTTCATACTCCTTCACAAAGGAGGATGCTGTATTAGCTAATAACTTCGCATGCAATCTGTCATCAGTTCTAAAGAATTTACATACTAAGTGCGCAATTAAGAAAGCTAGATCAAAAACTGGATTTCCAACATGGGTAACTTCAAAATCTAAAATATAGATCTCATCATTCATCGCAACCATAATATTTTTTGGTGAAAAATCACCATGAACAATGGTGGTTTTATCGGATTCTAGTTCGTTGATTAACTTTCTTATTGCCACCTCTATTTGCAGATTTTTTGCCGCCACAAATCGGTAAAAGGGATCAATGCGAAGTTGATCAAATAAAGCATCCTCCATAAATTTAAGCTTTACTTTTGGATTTTCCTGGCCATAGTTATGCCAAGTTGCCAAGGTTTTGCCAAGCTTTGCGCCAATATCTGGGTTAATTACCCCAGCTAATAAATCTGATTTCCAAACTGTGCTACCAACTGGAACTCGCTCTAAAACTAAGATAAATCGAATTGGATCTAGAAATACTAATTTGGGAACCTGATCTGGGCTCAATTGATTAAATAAGTTAAGCGCGTCCGCCTCAACAATTGCTCGGCGCTGATCTGCCTCCCATTTTTCACTTACTGCAAGTTCAGCTAATGCTTGTTTTAAAACTAACTTTTGATTACTGGTAGTAATTGCCAGTACTACATTTGAAACCCCACCAGTTAATACCTCAACCTGGGGATTATCAGTAGAACTTATTACATTTTTCTCTATTAAGTACTCAACTACTGAGTCCTGGTTTAGTAACTCAACACTCACAAAAAGCTATCCCTTAAAGAACTCGGGCGATAGCAAAGCCGTAATCAACAAATAAAGATTGTCCTGAGATTGCGCTGTTATCTTCACAGCCAAGTAGGTAGGCAGCATTTGCTACATCTTGTGGAATTACCATCTTATGTCCTGGGGTTTGGCTCTGCACATTTTCAATCTGGGCTGGCTTTAATAATCCTCTAGCCATTGGTGAATCCACTACTCCTGGTAGTAAGCCATTTACCAAAATGCCCTTTGCGTTTCCTAAATCAACCGCCATTGATCTAACTAATCCACCTACTGCTGCCTTGGTAATTGTGTAGGACATCTTCTCTTGTCTTGTGATCTGCTCCCAAAATGAGCTCAAGATAACAATCTTGCCCTTTTGTTTAATTAAATTGTGCAGCATCAAAGCTTTGGTTGTATCGGTGATAAATGAGACATTAGCTTGAAATAATCTAGTTAAATCATCAGGTGAGTGGTTGATAACTGAGTCATTGTTATTGGCTCCTTGGGCAAATACCACTGCATCAAATAACTCACCCTTTAGTAGCTCAGGAACTGGTCCATCAGTAATTGGCAGCAGGAATTGATCTACTGGATTAGTAATGGTTCGAACACCATATGTAACTTTGTAATTATGAGCTTTAAACTTTTCAGCAATTGCACTTCCTAAAACACCGCTGCCACCAAAGATTAAAAGCTTAAGAGGGGATGAGTTTGTCATTACTTTTTAAACCCATACCGATCTAAAATCGCCTTACTTATTGCAGCTCTTCTAACCCGCTCACGGGCGGTAGATTCAACTAATCCTTGAATATGAGCACCTGATGGATAAAGGCCAGGTGAGTTACGAAGTGTGAACTTTAAGTAGATGGGGGCGGCAACTCTTACTAAATCTGGAGTCTCATAATGACGGACTGCACCCCCAAAATCATCTGGGCCTTCAACATAGATATCTACTGGTAAATCAACCTGTGATCTAATGGCAGCAATTTGTTGTAATGAAAGATCAGTTGCCAGATTTAATGTTGAAGCACCTAAATCTTCTAACAGCGCAGCAGTTGCTGGGTTATTACAAACCATCGCCACAGAGGTTTTAAGAATTAAATCCTTAGGTAGATCACCCTTGCGTTTTGCATCCCCTAGTACTTTAAGTAATCCAAGATCTCCCACCAGAACACTTCGAAGCCCAAGATTTACGCCATTTATTACATCCTCTAATGCAAATCTCAGTTGATCACCACCACGCAATGTTGGGGATGCAATCACGCCAGCACTAGCACTTACCTGCTTACCAATATCCCAGGCAGCTC
>JBEAVA010000119.1:0-3074 GCA_041161165.1 Actinomycetota bacterium | reverse complement strand
ATTTATGGATGAGTAAGAACAGTTGTTTTTAATATAGGTAAGGCCAGATTTAATACCCTCAATAAAGCCATGCTTTTCTATTTGAGTTAGGAGAAAGAGGAAATAACGCTCTGAATCTGTTGCGCCCTTGGCAAGGGATAAGTACCGCTGATCAATTAATGGATCTAAACAATCAAAGGGTGAGATCGAGCCATTATGGATAAAGGAGATATCTTGATAGGTAAATGGATGGGTGTTGTTCTCATTTATCGCCATGCCAGCAGTTGCCCACCTTAGGTGGAGTAAGGCAGAGGATGATTTATGGCTTTCTAGTTGTTGTTTAAAGTTTTCACTCTTTGTGGCAGCAACCGGCTCTTTATATAGCTGTGCGCTCTTGCCCTCACTAGTTGCAATACCCCAACCATCACAGTGATCATCAGCTAGCTTTACAAATTGATTAAAGTTTTCACCAACAACCTCACTAAAAGTGGCAGGTGTTGTCGAGGAGTAACCAAGTAAGCGACACATAGGTAAACCCTAATCTATTTTAATTTTAACTAGGCGATTTAAAAAAAATTAAGGGGCCAGCATGGCTGGCCCCTTAACCTACTTACCTTCTTTTTACCGCTTACTTATGACCTTTAATGGCAGCTTCTTCCTCAGGGGAGAGAACAAGCTTTTTGCGACCAAATAGACCAAAGCCAACTAGGCCGATTACATAAACAATTGCAATCGCTTGGATAGCAGTTGTTAATGCTGGGTTTAATGCTTGACCAACAAATACCAATGCAGCAAGAAGACCTGCCACAATCGCTCCCATTGAGCCAACTGGTGATTTATAAGGACGAGCAAGATTTGGTAATCGCTTCTTTAGTAGTAGGTAGCTAATCATTTGAAGCATGTAAGCGATAACCGCGCCCCACACTGCAATATTTAGAACTACCGCACCTGCTGACTCACCGCCATATTGAGCCCAAAGAAGTGCTGCATAACCAATTACCGCACCTGCAATTAAGGCTGTCCATGGTGTCTTTCGGCTACCAGTCAAAGAAAGCATCTTTGGATAGTAACCAGCACGAGATAGTGAGTAGATATTTCTGCCGTAGGCAAACATGATTCCTTGCAATGAAGCCAGCAGTCCAACTAGGGCAAAGGCAGCAAGGAGGGCAGCAACATCTGAGTTAGGCAGGATTGCTCTAAACCCATCTAGAAGTGGCTCACCTGATTCACTTAACTCCTTTGCACCAGTTAATCCTGGATTTAATACCAACACCAACATCGCGGTAACAACAAGTGTTGCCATACCTCGAATACCAGCCTTTGGAATATCTCGAGCTGGCTCATGTGCTTCCTCTGCTGCAAGTGGCAACTCTTCAATTCCTAGGAAGAACCACATTGCAAATGGCATCGCTGCCACAATTGGCCATAGACCAAATGGCAAGAAGTTTGAATTTCCAGCCTCAGGTGCAATATTGGTCAAGTTATCAAATGAGAACTTGCCGCTAAATACTGCCATCACTGTGAAGAGAGCAATCACACCGAGGGTGATAAATGAAACCCAGATTGCAAACTTAAATGAGAGTGCAGTTCCCGAGATATTTAATAGTAAGAAGATTGCATAGAGAATGATCCACCAAGCCCAAACAGGCATAGATAGATCAAACAACTCTTTAGTAATTGAGTCAGCGTAAGAGGCTGAGAAGAAGACAATTACTGCTGTGGTTGCTACATACTCAATGGTTTCGGCAAAGCCGGTTACAAAGCCACCCCAAGGCCCCATTGATGATCTTGCAAATGAGTAAGCACCACCTGTGTGAGGAAGGGCTGCTGCCATCTCACCAATTGAAAATAACATTCCGTAATACATAATGATTACCAAAACTGTGGCGATAAATAATCCGCCCCAACCAGCTTCGGCAATACCAAAGTTCCAGCCAGAGAAATCTCCTGAGACCACAGCTGCAACGCCTAATCCCCAGAGGGCTAGTAATCCGGCATGACGCTCTAAACCACGTTTATCAAAGTAATCACTTGATACGTTGGTATAGGAAACGCCTTGCGATCCTTTTTCCGCCATAAACTTTCCCTTCAACGGCCACTTCCTTGTGAAGCAGTCTGGTAAAAGGGTAGAACTGCAGGGGCGATACTGGAAGGTATGAGGGTTAGTTTTTGGGTGCTATTTTCACCCCATTATGTAAAGATGAGCGTATGAGAGCCAATTTTCCCTTACCAAAGTCAGAGCTAGAGGCCAAGATCGCAAGCGGTGCGATCGACACCGTGGTGGTTGCAATGACAGATATGCAAGGCCGCCTAGTTGGAAAAAGATTAGATGCAAATTACTTTTTATCAGATGTTATAAAACATGGCACAGAAGGTTGCAACTATTTACTCGCTGTTGATGTTGATATGAATACGGTTGATGGTTACCAGATGAGCTCTTGGGATAAGGGTTACTCAGATCTTGCGATGATTCCAGATTTAAATACCTTGCGATTAATTCCTTGGCAAGATGGTGCGGCAATGCTGTTGGCAGATGTGGCCTGGCTAGATCACACAGATGTTGTTGCATCCCCTCGTCAGATCTTAAAGAAGCAGATTAAAGCTCTAGCTGATGCTGGAATGAAGGCAATGGTTGGAACTGAGCTTGAGTTTGTCGTTTATAACAACACCTATGAGCAGGCATGGAGTAAGGGATATAAGGATTTAACACCAGCTAATCAATACAATGTTGATTACTCAATTCTTGGCGGCTCCCGAATTGAACCATTACTGCGCGCAATTAGATTAGGCATGAGTGGTGCTGGGATGAATGTTGAATCGGTTAAGGGTGAGTGCAACTTTGGCCAACATGAGATTGCCTTTAAGTACTCAGATGCATTAACAACCTGTGATAACCATGTGATCTATAAGAATGGTGCCAAAGAGATTGCTGCCCAAGCGGGATATGCCTTGACCTTTATGGCTAAGCCAAACCAACGGGAAGGAAACTCCTCCCACATCCACCTCTCATTTAGAGGATTAAATGATGAATTGGTGATGGCAGATGATAAAGATAAAGAACATGGTTTATCTGAGGTTGGTAAGCAGTTTATTGC
>JBEAVA010000118.1:0-3113 GCA_041161165.1 Actinomycetota bacterium | reverse complement strand
TTGTGTATGTAAATGGGTCTAAAACAATGTGTAATTGATCAGGACCATTAAAGGAGTAGTAAGCTAAATCACCAGTCTGTTCAGGAAAATACTCTTTTCGGTACTTCTTTGTATTGAATGAACTGTATCCGAGTTCACCATCATGATTTCCAAGACATATTTTGAGCGGAACGCTTCCAAGTTTTTGGTAAAACCCTTTCATGAGTTCAAATCGAGCTCGGATATTAGCCTCAGTCTTGTTCGGCAATTTATCCACCATAAAAATGTCTCCTAAATCCATTAGGAAAGCTGGTGCTGCGGCAACAATTTGTTTAAGTGTTCCCTCATAAACTTCCGCACTTGAATTGTCATCCATGTGTGGATCTGCCTGGACTGCAAAAGTGCTCGAAGATAATTGTTGAGCAGCAGACGTTTTCACTGTCCGTTGGGTAAGGGAGGCATAGTTAAGACTCGTGCCAAGTGCATATCTAATTCGATAGTAAATCGTCGAGTTCGGCCTTAAGTTTGAAACTACAAGCGTTTGGGTAGTTCCTTTTCCAATGTTGATAAAAGGAGTTTTTCCACTGATTACGGTTTTGCTGTAGCCATACTCAATGTAGGCGCGAACTGTAGATGTAGAAGTCAGGGCTATAGAAAAGGAGGAGGAACTCGGTGTACCTATAAGTTTTGCCGTTAACGGAACAGCTGCCCACGACTTGGAAAGTGGCGTGCTCATCAAAATTGTGATGATTGAAGCCTTGAGAAATCCCCTGCGGTTTAGAAAATTGAATTGTTCACTCATTTTCTTTGGTACACCTCTGTTCTAATAGCTCCACTTGAGTCGATAAATTGCATATTGACTTCTTTGAGAGTGGCCGTGTATTTCACGTGATAATCGCTTCCACTCAATGTGTACTTCACATCAAATGAGGAATCTCCGATTCGTTCAAAGCCTGTGATAACAGCCCCACGCAAAGGCTCTCCCGCAGGCCTAAAGGCTTTTGTGAGCGATTGTGGATCTACTTGTCCATCGATTTCAGTGACAACACCTTTAAATCCACCATTAATGTAAGGATAGGTTTTTGTTGCGTGATAATGATAATTCTTTTTGGAATCAAAATGTCCATTAAATGAATCTAATCCGGAAACCTTCTTGCCATCAACTTCAGTTTCTCCATAAATTGGAAATCCATCTAAGGCATATGCAATTGGAACTTTCTTTCCAACAACACTTTGTAAATGAGTGGGTGCAACGTGATAATGATAATCATCAGCTCTACCACAATGACCTCCCCAGTTATCCAGTTCACCTGCGAGTAAGGCATCATCTCCTCGATTGTTTAGGGCATTAAAAATTGGAACTCCATTGACTGCAATGGCGATAGCGCCCCGCAGGAAGTGATCTTTTGCGGATATCGGATTAGCGGCAATTACAGGTTTTATTGGAATGGACCATGCATTTGAACCTTGGTAATTCTGAATTGTTGGCACCTGTTGTTGCCAGCTTCTTATTCCAACCATCATATTATGTGAAGGAATTCCGGTACTTTCGACAAGATAATATTTCTCACCTTTAAACACTTTTACAGATTTAGAAAATGCGGTAAACCCAGGAAGTTTGGCGATTGGTAAAGCCCTTGCAGATTCGAGAGAAGTTATTGAATTGACAAATGCCAACCCAGTTGCAAATCCAGCAATCTGAAGGAATTTACGTCGATCTACCTCTGATAGATGAGTGACTTGATGTTCATGGCTCATATCTAAACCTTTGGTTTGACAACATAACTATGTGCAAGACTCATATTCTTTCGATCTGTGTCTTTACTTCTCGCTGCTAAGAAATACTCAACCTTGGCTTGCGAAGGTGCAACAGTTACGCGGACATGTCCTGAATTTGGTGCTTTGACACCGCTCTTATAGGCATCAGAATTGAACATTGAGAAAGTGTCATCAGCAGGATTTGGCATCGATTGATAAATCAGACCATCTCGCTCTTGTGTACAAAAGATGTGATCATGACCTTGGAAAAAGATTGAAACTTTGTTTTTAACCATCAGATCATGAATCGGTAACTCCCAATTTGGTCTTTCTTTGGCAAAGGTAGTTTGACCCTTTGGATCCTTTCCACCCCACTCGTAATTTGTAGAGACCTCGACTGCGCCACGTCCAGTACCCATAACGTGGTGGGCAAACACAAATTTGTACTTAGCTTTGCTGGTTTCGAGGGTTTTTTTCAGCCATGCATACTGCTCATCACCAATACCGATACTCCATAAATTGGTGGCCTTTCCATTTCCCGCTGGATTTGCACTTGCCGTTGCAGTTGGAGTCGCTCCGCCCTTCTTGTTTCCTCCTCCACCTTTGGTGCCAGCTTGATCCTCAGGAACCAACACACCCGCAACATTGTCAACCGCATTTTTTGAATGCCAATATGGATCGAGGGTCACAAATAGTGCATCCCCCCAACTCCATGCGTAGTAGTCACGTGGAAGTCCTACGCCTTCGACAGGCGTGTTATTTCCTGAATAAAAGGAGTCTGGAGCGGGCAGTGGGTAATACTTTAAACGAGCATTACCTGCTAGCACCGCCGGGTTTGTCGTTGTCCCATCCAATAAATATGAGGCGGCTTGTTCATGATTACCGTTAATCAGAAATAATGGCACTGAACTTGTTGCAATAGTAAGCCAATTTCTATGGGTGCTATAAATCTTCTCAACATTAGCTTGGTTGGCCTGCCCCTTGTCGATTAGCGGATCGATGCTGAAGTCATCGCCCATCATGATGTGGAAATCAGGTTGCTGGGCTGCAATATTTGCGAGTGTTATCCCATAGAGCTCAGAATTGAACATTTTTCCGGCACGTTCAGGATGTGTATCTCCGTGAACTGAAAAAGAAAAGGTTGAACCAGCTTTCCGTGCGGTCGTAAATGAATACTGTTTACCATTTGTAAACTTAGTATCTGACGCGCTTTTGTAATTTACTCGGTAATAGATCTTTGAATTCGCACGAAGTCCTTTAAGGTCAAAGACTGCTGGCGAGTTAGGTGCGGTTTGAAGTTCTGAACTCTTTCCGGTGTAGCGAGTCTTTGTGTATCCATACTCAACATATGTAGCTACCGGTTGTGAAGCTAAAAC
>JBEAVA010000117.1:0-4435 GCA_041161165.1 Actinomycetota bacterium | reverse complement strand
GTTAGTTTGTATAACTCAACTTATGAGAGACGGTTAAATGCAAAGCCTGGCATTACAGGTCCTTGGCAGATAAGTGGTCGATCAGATTTAGATCTACAAACTAGCATCTCACTTGATCTTAATTACCTTACTAATTGGAGCTTTACCAGAGATCTTTGGATCATAATAGCGACGGTAGGTGCAATATTTAAAGGTAGGGGTGCTTATTAATCTTTGGGAGTTTTATAAGATTTTTTAGCATCCTTCATTAACTCTTCTTTAAATCGCTTGCCCTTAATGTGTTTAAAGTTCTCTTCGCGCTCAATTCTTGCCAAGTCATCTTGGCGAGGTTGATATAACCCAGCCTCCTCTTTTTTAGCTCCATATGGGCTGTAATGATTTCCGTAATAACGTGGATAGCCATATCGGTAGCCATACTCATACTCAAGTGAATCCTCTGGAATCATATTTAGAATTACACCTAGTATTGAAGATCCCACCGAAATCATGGCATCACGGGCACCGGTAAATTGTGGCTTCTTAGTAACTCCAGCATGAATTACTAGTACTGAGCCATCAACTCGAGCAGAGACAATTGCAGCATCAGTAACTGGCAGTAGTGGTGGACAGTCAACAATTACATATTGATATTTTTTACGCAAAACCGCTATCAATTTATCAAACCGTTGTGAGGCAAGTAGCTCTGCTGGGTTTGGTGGCACCACCCCAGAGGGCAACACATCTAATTTTGTATCCTCAAAACGATGAATATTCTTTTTAAGTAAGGCGGTAGAGATAGTTTTATTTGAAGATAATATTTCAGTAAGACCTGATGCTTTGGCTGGGAACTCCATATAGATGGAGACTTTTGGCCGCCTTAGATCTGCCTCTAAAAGTAAGGTTTTAGATCCAGCTTGAGAGAGTGAGAGCGCTAGATTCATGGCGCTAGTAGTTTTTCCCTCATTAGGAAGTGCTGAGGTAACAACGATTACTTTAGGTGGTGAATCTGGTCTTAAATACTGCAGATTTGTGCGGATGGTTCTAAAAGCCTCGGTTCGAGCAGCGTATCTACCAATTTGGGTAATTAATGGTTTTTCATCTGCCATCTTGTCAAAACCGACTGCGGCAAGAAGTGGTGTGCCACTTAAGTCATCCTCATTTTTAACTGTGTTATCTAAAAGTTTACGAAGGGATGCAATTCCAATACCTAAACCAAATCCAAGCAGGTAGCCAAGTGCGTAATTAATACTTTTCTTTGGTGAAGAGGGTGAAGAAGCAGCAATTGCATTTTGAACTGTTGAGACCTTAACAATTGAGTCAGAGCCCATTCCCCGTAATTAATGGATCTGGATCGGTCACAGTGATATCAATCAATACCGTGTCCAGTGGTGCTGATGAGGTAATTTGCTGAGCTAACTGCTCTGGGGTTAAATTTAATTCTAACTTTTTGATCACCGGCTTTAGGGTCATCGGGCTATTAATAATTTGTGCATATGATTTAACTCTTTGTTGGGAAAAACTACCGCCAGTAGCTAAGGTTGAGATATCTAGAGCTGCAGCTGGTGTGGAGACAAAAAGTTGAGCGTTAGATTGATAAACCGGAACAATCGAATGAGTAATAACTACTGATGAGATAAAGCCCAGCATTGTGCATGCCAAAACCAAAACTCTGTTTTGAACAAGCAATCGCCAATACGCTAGTAACTCCATTGGTACTTAATCTCTCCAAATCAAATAGCCAGGAGATTGACCTGACATAGCTGTGGATAAGTTTACCTGCTCAATAATCTTTCGAAAACCTAAAGCATGCGCCATTGAGCGGGGCTTGCTACCGCTTAATCAGTATTTTGGCCAAAATGAGCCCAATTAAGCCACTTACTCCATTGGCAAATAGATCCATGCCATCACTTATCCGACCTGGAATTGCCATTTGGGCTAACTCAATGAAGATAGAAAGAGTTAGGAAGGCAAAAAATATTTTATACTCGGCAATATTGGTAAATCTTAATTTAAATAAAAATGCAGGAAGGGTGAAGAGGAAATAATTACCTAGTGCAACAGATGATGATTGGGCGTATAAAATCTTGTAAAAAAGACCTGTATGAGTTTGAAAAAATAACTCAATCTCATTTGGATCATTTGATAAAAGAATTGGTCTAGGAAATAAGGTAAAAAGTAAGACCAAAAGTAGTGAGGCCAGAGAAAGTAGAAGTATTACTTTATTTACTCTCGGTGAGGATTTTATCAACATAGGCTAACCTTACTCCATGTCAATTGGTGTAATTTGTCGGATGAATCAAGCACGATCACCTTTTGCAGAGGGTGTGCTTACTAAGAATTTTCCCGAGCATGAATTTTTTTCATCCGGTGTTGAGGCTGTTACAGGTAGTGATTTAATAGATGGTGTAGCTGAGTTAGCAAAGGTCTGGGATATTGAGTTAACCAAAAAGCGTTCTAGCTCAATTAATGATGATCTGGCTGAAATATTAGAGGCTGAGTTGATCATCTGTGCTGAGTTAAAATTTGAAAGTTATATCCGTCGTCTTGGTTATCTTGGAAAGATTGTTTGCTTTGAACATTTAGTCACCGATTCATTTTTTATGCCCTTAGATCCAGAGGGGTTGAGTGTCGATAAATTTAAGCGGGAGTTA
This sequence comes from Actinomycetota bacterium, assembly GCA_041161165.1. Lineage (GTDB taxonomy): Bacteria > Actinomycetota > Actinomycetes > Nanopelagicales > Nanopelagicaceae > Nanopelagicus. The sequence goes on along the minus strand of JBEAVA010000117.1, from coordinate 1,805 downwards.
GCAAAGACAGCGGCATTATCAATTAAAGCAGTCCGAGAGCATTTGGGGATAAGTTTTGCAAACTCTATTCAGGTGATAACCCCAAACTCCACCTCTGATTCAGATTTAGCGCTTTCCCATGCAATTATGGAGAGCAAAATTAATAATGCTATTTTGGTTGATGTTGATTTCAGGGCGCCAAATACCCAGGCAATAAAAGAGCAGCAACTTAATTTGATTGAGTTTGATATCAAGGATTTAACAACTTTGCCACCACTTGAGGGTTTGGCTTCCGCAGTCTTATCTCACAAATACCAACTAAATCATCCAGGTGAGGTTTTACTCTCGCCAACTTTTGCCTCATTTTTGTCACATTTAACGCAATTACATCCAGTAACTTTGCTAACAGCTCCTCGCTACACATCATCTAATCGATTAAGTGAGTCGTTTATCATCTCAGCCTATGCAGACAAAATCTCGCTAATATCTGCCTAGACCTATACTTGCGCCATGCTTATTTGGTTGCAAAAGTACTGGCAAAAGGTACTTATTTCGCTAGCCATTTTAACCGGCCTCTACCTAATCTCACTGACCGTAACTGGGTGGCAAATTTATAAGGGTGGGCAGAAACTTTTAAATCAAATTTCAGCTACCGAAGAGGTAAAACAAAGTTCAACTAATAATTTAAATGCAAGTATCTCCCGTGCCTTTACCCTGCTTAAACTCCCAATAGTTAAACAGGTAAGTCAGATCGCTGGCTTAGATTTTTATCAAATAGAGGATGAGATTAAAACCTTAATCTCTGCCTCACCTACTCTCCTTGGCGATACTGGTGCAAAGCAGTACTTGGTGGCCTTTCAAAATACTGCAGAGGCCCGTGGCACAGGTGGAATCCTGGGCGCTTATGCAATTGTTGAGTTTAAATCTGGCAAATTATCAATCATAAAAACGGGCTCAAATGCCGGTTTGCAATCAAATAAAGAGATACCTATAAAGATGTCAGATGAGTTTATGAGATTGTATGGAAAAAATCCGGCAATCTGGCAAAACTCAAATCTCTCCCCCCACTTTCCATATGGTGCTCAAATCTGGAAAGCAACTTGGGAAAAACAGTTCGGTGGCAATCTAGATGGGGTAATTGCAATTGATCCAACTGCAATTAGTTATATTTTAAATGCAACTGGTGAGGTAGTACTTGAAGATGGTGAGGTAATAAATTCAGAAAATGTTGTGGATAAAACCTTAGCGCAGGCTTATAAAAAATATGAGAAAGACAATGATGCTCGTAAGGAGCATCTAGTAAAAATAATGAATGCCACCTTTGGAAAATTATTAGCTGGTGATTTTAATAAAATTGCTATGGCAAAAGCCTTAAAAAGAGCCACTTTAGAAAATCGATTACTTTTATACAGCAGTACTCAATCTGTTCAAAGTGAGATAGAAAAAGTCAAAATTGGTGGCGCACTTGATCTTGCAAAAAATAATCAGTTTCGAGTAGTTATTCAAAATATTGATGCCAGTAAGCTTGATTACTACCTAGATAGATCAATATCTATCCAATCCATGAGTTGCACAAATCCAAAGCAAACACAGGTAATTGCAACTGTTACAAACAAGGTTGTTAATGCCAAAGAGTTACCGGCCTATGTATTAACTAGAGCAGATAAGGGTAAGCCAGCCAACTTAATCACTGGGCAACATAGATTTAAAATATTTATTTATGGGCCAGTTGATGCAAAGTTAGAATCAGCCTCTAGATCAACACCCGGTGTTGAGCTTGGTGGCGGTGCAGTTGAGCGTAAGCGGCCGGTCTATGTAACTGATGT
>JBEAVA010000189.1:0-2965 GCA_041161165.1 Actinomycetota bacterium | reverse complement strand
TATGGACAAGTTCTTAGCTTTGATGAAATTCTGCGTGAGATTGCCGATGTAACACAGGATCAAATAAAGGAAATTGCCCGCCAAATCCTGCCGGAATCTCCTACCCTTGCGGTAGTGGGACCATTTAGATCCACTAGTAAATTTGAAAGGCTGATCAAATGAAGGTTGCAGTATTAGGCGCTAAGGGAAGAATGGGCGCAGAGGCAGTGGCAGCAATTAATGCTGCAACTGATTTAACTCTAAGTGCTGCATTAGATTTAGGTGATTCACTAGAAAAACTAGTTTCAACTGGTACTGAAGTAGTAGTTGATTTCACTACACCTGATTCAGTTATGAAAAATCTTGAATTTGCTATCAATAATGGTATTCATGTTGTAGTTGGCACTACTGGCTTTGATGATAAGAAACTTGCGCAGCTTAAAACATTATTGAGTAATCATCCAAAGGTTGGCGCACTAATTGCCCCAAACTTTGGTTTAGGTGCCGTGTTAATGATGCAATTCTCGCAAACTGCTGCAAAATATTTTGAAAGTGCTGAAATTGTTGAGATGCACCATGCACATAAGGTGGATGCCCCATCTGGAACTGCAATTCGAACTGCGCAAATGATTACAGATGCTAGAAAGCAAAGTGCGAAGGCGGCTATGCCTGATTCAACAAAATCTGAGCTACCTGGCGCACGGGGTGGAAAAGTTGGGGATGTGCCGGTGCATTCAATTAGATCTCATGGATATGTTGCTCATCAAGAAGTTATTTTCGGTGACGCTGGAGAGACTTTAACAATTCGCCATGATTCAATAAATCGGGCAGGATTTATGCCAGGAGGAAATGTTGCAAAATATCCAGGCCTTACCGTAGGTTTGGAAAATTATATGGGAGGTATGTAATGAGTGAGATAACAATGTACGGCGCAGAGTGGTGTGGAGATTGCCGTAGATCAAAGAAGTTCCTAGATGCAAATAACGTTCAATACAACTACATCGATGTTGAAGCAGATGCATCAGCTTCAGAAAAGGTTATTGAAATTAACGGTGGCATGCGATCAATTCCAGTAATTCTATTTTCAGATGGAACACACCTTACAGAGCCATCAGATGCAGCACTTAAGGAAAAATTAGAGTCGCTGAAAGTTCTTTAAAACCAGTTATAAATTGCCGCTGATGTGAATGCGGCTGATATTACAACTACTGGAAATGGTGCTTTGAACTTTAGAGCGACTAGAGCTACTAGTACTCCAGCAAATCTTTGATCAATAACTAGCTCTTTTTTATTAGCAAAGGTTTGCACTCCCACTAATGCGCTAAGTAAAACTATTGGCACTAGTGCATTAATTTTCATAATGCTTGGTCGATTAAGCCATTTTTCTGGAACGCTATGACCGATATATTTATTTAAAAAAGCGGTCAAACTTGCCCCAAGTACTGCAATCCAAATGGCACTCATTTTTTCAATCCAAAAATTACAGCTAGTAGCACTGTAGTAATAATCGGAATACCAGCAGCAGTGATGGGAGTTAGTAGTAAAGCCCATGCAATAGCTACAGCTGAAACAACAAAATGAGTTTTGTTTTTAAGGCGTGGCCAAATTAAACCGCAAAAAGCTGCAGGAACTGCTGCATCCAATCCCCATACAGATGGATCACCAATTGCACTAGCACCTAAAGCGCCAAGGAATGTGAATAAGTTCCAAAAAACATAAACACCAATTCCAGTTATATAAAAACCTCTTCTTCGATCGGCATCATTATCCTGCAAAGTTGCAACTGCGGTTGATTCATCAATAGTTATTTGTGCAGCAAGAATTCGATTTAATCCTTTAACTTTTAATATTGGTGCCATTTGTAGACCATAAAGAGCGTTTCTAAATCCAAGTAAGGTTGCGGTTGCAATTGCACTAACTGCCGAACCTCCAGCTCCCATAATTCCAACTACCGCAAATTGCGATGCACCTGCTCCCATAATTCCAACTACTGCAAATTGCGATGCACCAGAGAAGAGCAAGATTGACAGCAAGCATGTTTGCAGGATTGAAAAACCTGCGGTCACACCAGCGGCCCCAAAGGCCGCGCCATAAAGTCCAACGGTAAATGCAACGCTAAGGGCGGTGCGATCAACCTGATTTTTCTTTGGATTTACTGACACGCCGACACTTTAATCCAGCCAATCACCAATCACCAAAGATAGGGTCGCAACCATGAGTGATGAGATCATATTTAGAGACGATATGTCGGTAGAGCTTGTTAAATCAAGTGCAAGTGATGCTGATGTTATTTGGGCTGCCCGTGTTTCAACCGCTGGCGATAAGTCATTGGAAGATGTTGGCGCAGATGCGGCAAAATCTGAAGGTCTTATTAATTATTTAGCACGCGAGCGACACGGCTCTCCATTTGAACATACCTCAATGACTTTCTTTATCTCAGCTCCTATTTTTGTTTTTCGTGAGTTCATGAGACATCGAATTGCCTCTTATAACGAGGAAAGTGGAAGGTATCGAGAATTAAAACCTGTTTTTTACATTCCAAGTAAAGAACGAAAGTTAGTCCAAATAGGTAAAGCAGGCGCGTATACATTTGTTGACGGCACACCAGAGCAGTTTGAAATTACAGTTGCTGCAATTAAAGAAACTTGTAAATTAGCTTATGCAAACTATCAAAAAATGTTAGACGCAGGTGTGGCCCGCGAAGTTGCCAGAGCAGTTTTACCAGTTACTTTGTACTCATCAATGTATGTCACAATGAATGCACGAGCGTTAATGAATTTTCTTTCATTAAGAACTGCTCGCGAAGGATCACATTTTCCCTCATATCCACAACGGGAAATTGAGATGGTGGCGGAGAAAATGGAAGCACATTTTGCCAAGTTAATGCCGATTACCTACGGAGCATTTCAAAAATCTGGCCGCATAGCCCCGTAAATAAGCGGTAGCCTTAACCCATGCAAATCACACCACCATTTGGTCGGCTAAT
>JBEAVA010000116.1:0-3132 GCA_041161165.1 Actinomycetota bacterium | reverse complement strand
GCAGATTTAGTTAGAGGCTAGCTCCATCATCGAAATCATCCTCTTTGCGTGCAGTTCGCCAGATAATTGTGGCCACTGAGGTGATAAAGCCAAGGACGGCAGGCCAGGCACCAAAGAATTCAAAATCAGTTAACCAAAACAAAATCAAATAGATAAATGAACCAACAAATGTCACCGCTGAGAGCCGTTGCATTTGATCGAGATTTACTTTGCCTGGATTTGGCTGCCTAAATCGATCTGCTTGGCTGAATTTATCCAACTCATCTAAGTAAGTAGTTGGGGCTGACTGATCAAGAGAGAGGCCTGAAACAATTGAATCAAACTCAGCATTTACTAAATCATTCTCATTAAAATCAGAGCCTCGCTTAACGGCGCCACTTAAAACATCTTCGATAAATTTCTTACTTTCAATATTTAGCTGCTCAGCATCAAAATCTAGCGCCACATTGTGAAAGGAATTCTCAAAGACCACTTCGCGAATATCAACGGAGAATACATTATCAATAACCGTCATTGCATTTTCTGGATCAACGGCATGATCATTAACTGAGTAGGCAACCATAATTGGTAGATCAATTAGATAAAGATCTCGCTCAACTAATGCCCATAACTTACGTAGTGAATCTAAAGCTTTAAGTGGGGTTCGATCATAGGCATGAATAGGTGGGTTGGGGGCGGCAATATCAGTTGGACCCTTTGCAACCGATGCAAGCAAGAACTTTAATACTGGAACATATTTCATAAACCATCTTCGATCATGCACTGATGGATTTAAAACAATTAAACCTTCAACCTCACTGCCGCGAATTTGGCATAAGCGAAGAGCTAAAGCTGCGCCCATGGAAAAACCTGCGATAAATACCCGGTCACAACTTTGTTTTAACTCTAAAAATGATTTTTCCACCTCTTCATACCAATCCTGCCAAGTTGTTTGATTCATCTGCTGCCAACTGCTGCCATGGCCAGGAAGTAATGGCGCACTCACGGTGTACCCAGATTTGTTTAAAAACTTTGCCCAAGGCGCAATGCTCACTGGTGAACCAGTGAAACCATGAATAACCAAAACTCCAATTTTTCCGCCCGGTAAGGTAAAACCAGCTGAGTTTGGAATGGAATTCACGCTCGAATGGTGTCATAGATTGGCTTAGCCACTAAATTAGCCCTGTGCCATACAAGATTTTGAAATCCTTTTTAATCCCGCTGTTGATGTTTATCTTCAGACCAAAGGTAACTGGGCTTCGCCATGTGCCAAGCAATGGACCGGTGATAATTGCCTCAAACCATCTTTCATTTAGCGATTCGATCTTTATGCCGCTAGTTGTTCCTAGAAATGTTACCTTCTTGGCAAAGAGTGAGTACTTCACATCCCCTGGTCTAAAAGGATTCATAAAGAAAATTACATTTATTGCCCTAGGCCAGGTCCCAATTGATCGCTCTGGTGGAAAACGAAGTGAGGCTGCAATTTTGACCGGATTAAGATTACTTCGTGAAAATCACTGTATTGGAATTTATCCAGAAGGAACTAGATCACCAGATGGCCGGCTTTATAAAGGGCGAACTGGAATTGCTCGAATGGCAATTGAATCAGGAGCTCCAGTTGTTCCAGTTGCGATGTTTAATACTGCAGAGATTCAACCAACTGGGCAGGTGGTACCAAAGGTTAGAAGAGTTGAAATGGTCTTTGGGGAGCCGATGTACTTCTCTGGTGATTCCACTGATCAAGCTGTTTTAAGAAGTGCCACCAATGAATTAATGGAAAAAATCGCTGAGTTATCCAAGCAGGAGTATGTTCCAAATATGTATGCATCCGATGCTAAGGATGCAATCAAAAAAAGCTTAAAAGAAAAGATTGATTTTGATGAGGATGATGTTTAACTACTGAGCACCAATAAATTGTCGGCGCTGATTTAAGTAATTACACATATCGCAGTTATCTTTTGCAGCTGGCATTTCTGAGCTAACCACCGTAATAAAATCAGTAAGCCTGCTAGCAAGGGCATCTGGATTTCGCTCAATTGGCCGCCAAGTATGTTTTAACTTCAAACCAAATCCCTTTGTAACATCCCCAGCTGGCTCAAGTAGTGACCAGACCAGCAATCCCATCAATGAGACTTTCTTTGCCGCACCTGAAGCTGGGTTTTCTAGCGCAAATGCATAAGCTTCAAGTTGTGGCTGGTAGAGGTCGGTTTTATCAGAATCTTTTGCTTGGAATTTGCAATCAATAATTCCATATGTGCCATCGGCAAATTCAATAAGCAAGTCATACTTGCCGCGAATGGCATATTTTGTAGAAGCGCCATTTACATTAATAAATGTTGATTTAACCCAACCACCAAGATCTGCCACCTTGCCTTCAGGTAATACTGGTGCAATATCTGCAGTTGTTTTAGCGGCAAAGTAATTTTCTTGCATATTTGCTAGATCTCCCACCAAGGGCATAAAGCCTGGTGTGCGCAGACCGTGGTTGTAATTAAGCCAAAGACAACGATGACATGATCCCCAAGAAAAGGTTAAATCCGATGGTGAAATAAACTCTCTAGCATTTCCAACAGCATTTGATGACGCCATGATCTCTCGTTTCGTTACGCACTTATGTAAGTGCCCTAGTTTGATCCTCTTAAGGAGTAAGTCTGCCCCTAGCCACCGACAATTGGTGCCAACGCCACGAGTGGGTAATTAGCCAATAATTAAGGCGGAGAAGATGGTAAATACACCAAGTCCAATCATTACTACGCCACCAAATCTGCGCATAAAAATTAACCGTTTAACATCCCCAGCCAACCAGCTACGAACAGTGCCGGCTAATAAGCCATAACTTCCATCTGAGATCAAGGCGATGGCGGCAAAGATTGCACCTAATAGGAGTAATTGGGCGGTGACATTATTTTTCTCTTGATCAACAAATTGGGGCAAGATCGCAGCAAAGAAGACAATAGATTTTGGATTTAATACCCCAACCCAAAAACCATTTTTTAAGGATGTGAAAAAGGAGGGTTTAACTCCTTGGGTTTTTTGCATGCCCTGCGCATCAACTCTGCTAGCTGCGATTGCGGCATAACCTAGATAGATTAGGTAAGCACCACCTGCCCATTGGATGCCGTTATAAAAAAGTTTTGAGCTTTGTAAAAGCGG
>JBEAVA010000115.1:0-3148 GCA_041161165.1 Actinomycetota bacterium | reverse complement strand
TTTTGCTTACGGCAAAACTCCAGAAATAGCCTGGGCAACGGGTGCAGATGAACTTAAAAAGTGGAGTGTAAACTTAACTGGCTCAAGACCAACTCTTAACTTTGTTGGTGATCGGATAAATGTTCAGATTTCTGCAACAGGTGCAAATGGTAAGAAAATTGTAAAGAAACTTTCTGCTTCAAACTTTGTTACTTGGCGAGCACCAGTTGGCTTGAATCGACTTGAGGTTACCGCTAATCGAGATGGAATAAGTGGGGGAGTTATTTTTTTGCCTGAGGTTGGAGGTATTGGTAGTAGCTACATACCCATGAATAATGGTGCTAACTTAGAAACTGCTGCCGAGCCAATCTCCGATGCCAAAGTCATTAGTAGAGGCTAAATCCCAACTTTTACACCTTTGTCGTATTAATCTGTTGGCATGCGAAAATCTGTAAGTCGCCGATGCTCAAGAGCAAGTTGCACTAGTGCTGCAATAAAAACTCTTACCTATATTTACTCTGACTCGACTGCAGTATTGGGACCTCTTTCAACTTATGCTGAGCCACATAATTATGATCTCTGCGCAGCTCACAGCGAACGATTAACTGTGCCAGTTGGTTGGAATGTGATTAAGGAAGAAATTGTTGATCACAATACTGGTCCATCAGATGAAGACTTAATGGCAATTGCAAACGCGGTGCGAGAGGTGGCAAATACAGATGTCAGCACCAAGAGCATGCAGCCAGAGTTAGGTCGCAGAGGCCATCTGCGAGTATTACCTTCAAATTAATTTTTAAATTTACAATCCAACCCCTAAGTTAAGGGCATTATGTTAGAGAAAATTATCAAGGCCTATGACATAAGAGGCTTGGTAAAAGATGAGATCACTCCTGATTTTTCATTTTCACTAGGCGTTGCATTTGCCAAGTTTCTGGAGATAGAACGTGAGCCAGCAACAATTGTGGTTGGTGAGGATATGCGACCTTCATCTTCGCCATTAGCTGATGCTTTTTCAGATGGTGTGACAAGTCAAGGTATGGATGTTATTCGCATTGGATTGGCATCTACTGACATGCTTTATTTCGCATCAGGAAAATTAAATTTGCCAGGCATTATGTTCACTGCAAGTCATAATCCTGCAAAATACAATGGAATGAAGCTTTGCAAGAGTGGTGCTCGCCCAATTGGTCAAGAGTCTGGCTTAGTAAAAATTCGTCAACTGATCGAAGAAGGTGTACCAATATCTAATCGACCTGTTGGAACTGTTCGAAATCAGGATTTACTTACCGAGTATGTTGATTATTTACTGGCGAGATTTCCTGATAAAACTTTCACAAAGCGCAAGTTAAAGGTAGTAATTGATGCTGGAAATGGCATGGCTGGATTGACGGCGCCGGCTGTTATGGAAAAATTAAATATTGACTTAGTGCCAATGTATTTTGAACTTGATGGGAATTTTCCAAACCATGAGGCCAATCCAATTGAGCCTGAGAATTTGAAGGCCCTTCAAAAGCGGGTTAAAAAGGAAAAAGCAGATATTGGTCTGGCATTTGATGGCGACGCAGATCGCTGCTTCTTGATAGATGAAAATGGTGATTTGGTGAACCCATCAGCGCTAACTGCATTGATTGCAGTTCGGGAGCTGAAGGCAAATCCTGGGGCAACCATTATTTACAACTTAATCTCCTCTAAAGCAGTTCCTGAAGTTATCTTAGAAAATGGTGGCACCGCTCTTCGCAGTCGCGTTGGGCACTCATATATAAAAAGTTTGATGGCTGAATCTGGGGCAATTTTTGGCGGTGAGCACTCTGGACATTTTTACTTTGGTGATTTTTGGCGCGCTGATTCAGGAATGTTGGCAGCGTTATATGCATTGGCTGAATTAATGGCTACTTCCAAACCTTTATCAAATTTGCTTAAACCATATAACAGGTACTTTTCAAGCGGAGAGATTAATAGCAAAGTTAAAGATGCTAAAAAGTCCATTAATATGATTCGAGAAAAGTATCAAGGTAGTTATCAGGTGGATGAGTTAGACGGATTAACAATTTCTGCAGATACTTGGTGGTTTAATCTTCGCCCTTCAAATACCGAGCCATTACTTAGACTAAATGTTGAGGCAAATACTGAAAAACAGATGACCGAGATTAGGGACACAGTCTTAGGCCTTATTTAGAGGTGATAAATCATTTAGGACAGGGTATCTTTGCCCTCTGGCTAGAATCAGATCAACCACAATTTAGAAGTCGAACTTAATAGGAGAATAAATGAGCACCACAACCGCGATTAAAAATGACATAGCAAATCCTGCATTAGCAAGTGAAGGAAAAAAGCGGATTGAATGGGCTGCTCGTAATATGCCGGTACTGGCACAAATTAAGGAACGGTTCGCAAAAGAAAAACCTTTTGCCGGAGTTCGAATTGCAGCTTGTATGCATGTGACTACTGAGACAGCAAATTTAATGTTGGCATTAAAAGCAGGTGGAGCAGATTTAGCTCTTTGTGCATCAAATCCACTTTCAACCCAAGATGACACTGCAGCAGCACTGGTGCATGAATATGGGATTTCAGTTTTCGCACGTAATGCAGTTGACCGCGATGGATATTACGGACATTTGAATTCAGCCCTAGATATTAAGCCGCAACTTGTATTTGATGATGGTTGTGACTTGGTGAATGTTCTACATACAACTCGCACAGAGTTAATTGATGGGGTTATGGCTGGCTGTGAAGAGACGACAACTGGTGTTATTCGTCTGAGCCAAATGGCTAAAGATGGTGCGCTGAAGTTTCCGATGATTGCAGTAAATGACACTGATACCAAGCACATGTTTGATAATCGTTACGGAACTGGACAATCTACATTTGATGCAATATTTCGTGCTACCAACACATTAGTTGCTGGAAAAATCGTAGTGGTTGCTGGATTTGGTTACTGTGGTAAAGGTGTTGCCGAGCGCGCTAAGGGTATGGGTGCTGAGGTAATTGTGACTGAGATTGATCCAACAAAAGCATTAGATGCACTGATGCAAGGTTTCAGAGTTATGCCAATGACAAAAGCTGCAGCGATAGGTGATATTTTCATTACGGTTACCGGTAATCGAGATGTATTGCGTGATGAGCATTTTAAGCAAATGAAGGATGGCGCAATTTTGGCCAACTCTGGACA
>JBEAVA010000036.1:0-6377 GCA_041161165.1 Actinomycetota bacterium | reverse complement strand
TACCTAACTCGATCTACTCCAGAAGGCGCCAGAGATTTCTTAGTGCCAGTTAGATTGCAGCCAGGATCTTGGTATGCATTACCACAATCACCACAGTTGTTTAAGCAATTGTTGATGGTTGCCGGAATGGAAAGGTACTACCAAATCGCAAGGTGTTTTCGAGATGAAGATTTTCGGGCAGATCGTCAACCAGAGTTTACTCAGCTGGATATTGAAATTTCATTTGCTGATCAAGCGGATGTGATTGCCATAGCTGAAAAAGTATTAGTTAATGTTTTTGAAAAAGTGGTGCAATATAAGATTCCAACACCAATTCCACACATGACATATCGTGATGCTATGCGAGATTATGGCTCAGATAAACCTGACCTACGTTTTGATAACAAGATTACTGATGTTACTGAGTTCTTTAAGGAAACCTCTTTTAGGGTTTTCCAAGCTGAGTATGTCGGTGCTGTGGTTATGCCTGGTGGCGCAAACTCACCTCGAAGAGAGTTAGATGCTTGGCAGGATTGGGCTAAAGCAAGAGGTGCGAAAGGTTTGGCTTATATATTAGTTGGCGAGGACTCAACATTATCTGGGCCAGTAGCTAAGAATTTATCAGAGAAGGAAAGTGCTGGGATTGCCGCTCAAGTTGGCGCTAAAAACGGCGATGCAATTTTCTTTGCCGCCGGATCCACGATTTCTTCGCAGAACTTATTGGGTGCAGTTCGATTGGAGATTGGTCAGCGTTGCAATCTAATTGATGAAAAAGCATGGAATTTTGTTTGGATTGTAGATGCTCCGATGTTTGAACCAGTGGATGCTGAAAATCCATCTGCAGGTTGGACAGCAGTACATCATCCATTTACTGGGCCAAAACCAGAATATGCACAAACCTTTGATAAAGATCCAAAGAATGCTTTGGCTTATGCATATGACATTGTTTTAAATGGTAATGAAATTGGTGGCGGATCAATACGTATTCATCAAAGAGAGATGCAACAGCGAGTATTTAAAACAATTGGACTGTCTCAAGCAGAGGCGGAAAGTAAATTTGGATTTTTATTGGAAGCATTTAATTATGGGCCACCTCCACATGGAGGAATTGCACTTGGTTTAGATCGTTTATGTGCGTTATTGGCAGGTGCTGCTTCCATTCGAGAAGTGATTGCTTTCCCAAAGACAGCTAGTGGGGGAGATCCATTAACGGGCGCGCCAACACCAATTACACCTGCACAACGCAAAGAGTCTGGGGTTGATACTCCAGCCGCTGCCAAGTAGTTACCCTCTTTTCAGGTATTCTTCCCAATATGGGCCCAGGTGGAATTGCAACGATAATCGCCGCATCCTCCCTTGCTGTAATAGCTGTGGCAGTTGCTTACACAGTAGTTCGAGCATCCAGATTGATTGATGAAATCACAAAAACTTTGTCGATGATAAATAGCCCTTTGAAGAGCCTTAGTAATGCTGGTAAGTCAATCGAGAATTTAACAAAAAAAGTCTCCAGTGCCACTGAATCCTTCTTGGATGAAAACCCAATGGCTATGAAAGCAGCAGCTGCAATTGTTACTGCTGCAAAGCTTAAGAAAAAGGGTAAGAAAAAAAGTAAAGCGAAGGAGTAATTATGGACTCCGCTGATATTCGCGCTAGATGGCTTAGATTCTTTGAATCAAAAAACTCTTTAAATCTGCCACATACTGTCGTGCCTTCAGCATCTCTTATTGCTGATGATCCAAACCTTTTGCTAGTTAACGCTGGAATGGTTCCCTTTAAGCCCTACTTCTTAGGCGAAGTTAAACCTCCTTATAAGCGAGCAACCTCTGTTCAAAAATGTGTTCGCACCTTAGATATTGATGAGGTTGGTAAAACAACTAGACATGCATCATTTTTCCAAATGTGTGGAAACTTTTCTTTTGGAGATTACTTCAAAGAAGGTGCTATTTCATTAGCCTGGGAGTTGCTAACCAAATCAACTAAAGATGGTGGATATGGATTTAGCGAAGATAAACTTTGGGTAACTGTTTATCAAGATGATGATGAAGCAGCTCAGATTTGGGAAAAACAAGTTGGGGTTCCTAAAGATCGAATTCAACGTCGAGGTATGGCGGATAATTTTTGGTCCATGGGCGTTCCAGGCCCATGTGGTCCCTGCTCTGAAATATATTTTGATCGCGGCAGTGCATATGGCAAAGAGGGAGGGCCAATTGCCGACGAAGATAGATATCTTGAAATTTGGAACTTAGTTTTTATGCAAAACATCAGAGGCGAAGGTGGAGATAAGAACTCATTTCCAATTGTTGGTGAATTACCGGCAAAGAATATTGACACTGGCCTTGGACTAGAAAGAACTGCTGCGTTGCTCCAGGGCGTTGAAAATATCTATGAAATCGATACCACCAGAATAATTTTGAACAAGGCGTCTGAGTTGACCAAAGTTTCGTATGGCAAAGATGAGAAGAATGATGTGTCTTTGCGGGTAGTTGCCGATCACGCACGTACGGCAATGATGTTGATCGGAGATGGGGTTACACCAGGCAATGAAGGCCGTGGTTATGTTTTGAGAAGAATGATGCGTCGAACTATTCGAAATATGCGATTACTAGGCTCTCAAGATTTAGTTATGTCAGAACTGGTTAAAGGTGCTATCAAAGCAATGGGACCTCAATACCCAGAATTAGTTTCTGATTCAGAGCGCATATTAAGTATTGCTCAGTCTGAAGAGGATAGTTTTATTCAAACACTAAAGAGTGGCACGAGCATCTTTGATTTAGCAGCTGATCAACTTAAAAAATCAAAGTCGACTTCTGTGTCAGCAGATACTGCTTTTAAATTGCATGACACTTATGGATTTCCATTTGATTTAACTCTTGAAATGGCGCGCGAGCAGGGCTTAGGTGTTGATGAAGCTGGTTTTAGAAAATTAATGAATGAGCAACGAGATAGAGCAAAGGCTGATGCAAAGGCTAAGAAGAGTGGACATACTGATTTAACTGAGTACCGCGCAATCATCGACAAATCTGGTGCAACAAAATTTGTTGGTTATGAGAATATTTCAGCTGAAGCGAAGTTAACTGGAATTCTTTTTGATGGCAAAAAAGCAAAAGAGGTAAATGTTGGTTCAGAGATTGAAATTACACTTGATAGAACCCCGTTTTATGCCGAAGGTGGTGGGCAGTTAGCCGATGGCGGGAGAATTAAGTTAGCCAGCGGTGCAATCATTCAAGTAGAGGATGTTCAAACACCAGTTCCTGGCTTGATTGTCCATCGTGGAACTGTGGTTAGCGGTGTTGTTAAAGATGGTGAACAGGTTGTGGCTGAAATTGATCTAGAACGGAGACTGGCTATATCTCGCGCACATACTGCAACCCATATGGTTCATAAAGCTTTTCGGGAGGCATTAGGCGAGACTGCAACTCAAGCTGGTTCAGAGAATGCTCCGGGCAGATTTAGATTTGATTTTCCTTCCACAGCAGCTGTGCCAACTTCTGTGTTAAACGATGTTGAAAGCCGAGTTAATGAATTATTGATTGCAGATCTACAAGTCCATGCCGAGGTTATGTCACAAGATGCTGCCAAAGCGATGGGGGCGATGGCATTATTTGGTGAAAAGTATGGTGATCAGGTTCGAGTTGTAAGTGTGGGTGATTGGGCTAAAGAATTGTGTGGTGGAACCCATGTAAGAAGATCTGGGCAATTAGGTTTAGTAAAACTACTTTCTGAATCCTCTATAGGTGCTGGTGTGCGCAGAATCGAAGCTTTAGTAGGGCATGATGCTTATCAATATTTGGCACGCGAGCATGTACTGCTTAACTCCTTAACTGAAATTATCAAAGGTATCCGCACGGAAGAATTGCCTCAACGTATCTCTGAATTGATTGAAAAAATGAAAGGAATGGAGAAAGAACTAGCATCAGTTAGATCTGCTAAAGCAATGGCAAGTGCTGCAAATCTATTAAAGAATGCGAAGTCAATAGGTGGTGTGAATTTAATAATTGAGCAACTTGCAGATGAAATTTCAGTTGAAGATATGAGAAGTATTGCATTGGATCTAAGAGGCAAAATCAAAGATGGCATAGTTGTATTGGCAACTGTAGTTAGTGATAAACCATTAATTGTGGCATCAGTTTCTCCTGAAGCGATTAAGTCAGGGATTAGAGCGGGAGAGCTAATTAAAACTGGTTCGAGCATCCTCGGTGGCGGTGGCGGTGGAAGAGATGATTTTGCGCAAGGTGGGGGTACGGATTCTGGGTCAATCACTAAAGCATTAGCCGAAATTACTAAGGTTATTAGTGGAAAGATTAAATAACGATAGGTGTGGAAATGACTAAACCGGTAGCTCAAGGACGGCGGATCGGTTTTGATTTTGGTGAAAAGCGAATCGGTGTAGCAACCTCAGATGCAGCCTCAATATTAGTTTCACCACATGCAACAATTCTCAATGATGATCAGCTGCCACTAAAACTGAAAGATATCTTCGCCGAAATAAAGCCCATATATGTTGTGATTGGTAATCCAATCCATTTATCAGGTTCTGAAAGTGCTAAATCTGTTTCAGCAATGGAATTTGGAGTGATGATTAAATCCTATTTTTCTGGCCCGATTTATATGGTTGATGAAAGAATGAGCACTCAAAATGCTTATTCGCAAATGAGAAAAATTGGGAAAAGTGAGAAACAAAGTAAATCTGTAATCGATCAAATTGCAGCTGTAACAATTTTGGAATCTGCATTGCACAATGAAAAATCAGGCAGCTCAGTAGGAATTCTGATTTGAGAAAACTTATTGCAGCCATAAGCGTTGGCTTACTTTTTACCTTATCTAGCGTAGCGATCCACAACGCATTTTTGCTAAATGATTTTAAAGATACTTCTGCAATTGATAAGGTTGAAATTTTGGTTGAGCCAGGGGATTCTGGAAGTAAAATTGCTCAAAAACTTCGTACAGCTGGGGTTATAAAAGCTGAAAAAGTTTTCTTCAAAATAGCAATTAATGATAAGAGATCTAAGTCAATTACTCCAGGTATTCATGAGATCGATTTGAAGATCTCAGCTAACGCAGCATTTGAGCAATTATTGGATCCAAAACGAAACAGAGGATTATTTGGCTTCGTTGAAGGCTTAAGGAAAAATGAGATATTGGAGTTACTAGCAAAATCTAAACTTGTTTCGGGCAAGTACTCTGGGAATACAAAAATTAAGGAACTTTATAAAACTACAAATATTGAGGGTTTTCTCTTCCCAGCGCAGTATTCAATTTATCCCGGGAGTACCTTTGATCAAGTAATTGATCAAATGGTTGATCGATTCTATATTGCGGCCAAAAATTCAGGTATAGATCAAGGTTTCAAGAATTATTCTCCGTATGAATTGCTTATCATCGCTTCAATGGTCCAATCCGAGGGAGATATTAATGATTTTCCAAAGATTGCTCGGGTCATTTACAATCGATTAGAGATCGGAATGCCTCTTCAAATCAACGCCACTATTGATTATGCAACCAATACAAGAGGCAAAATCAGACTTCCATACAAACGCTTAGATACCAACTCAAAATACAATACTTATAAGTACCGAGGATTACCTCCAGGTCCTATAAGCAATCCGGGAGAGAAGGCTCTAGAAGCGACAGTTAAACCAGCCGACGGCGATTGGTTGTATTACGTTACAGTCAAACCAAAAGACACTAGATTCACAAAGTCATTTGATCAATTTAATATCTGGGCTAATGAATTCAGGAAGAATGAAGATGCGGGGTTGTTCAATTGATTAAGTTAGCGGTAGCAGGCAGCCCAATCGGTCATTCCCTCTCACCTTTATTGCATTCAACTGCTTACGATATTTTGGGCGTTAAAGCAGATTTTGGGTCGAATGAAATTAAAGAACAAGATTTTGGTAACTATTATTTTGAATGCAAGAATTCAGGTTTTCGTGGTCTAGCACTTACGATGCCACTAAAGGAAATTTCAATTGGATTCGTAGATAGAGTTGATCCAATCGCAAAACAGATATCTTCTGTCAACACAATTATCTTTGAATCAACTGGAAGTATCGGTATCTCAACAGACCTTCTGGCCTTTAAGAATCTACTTAAACCGTACTTTGGTAAGAAAATCGCAATTCTTGGTGCCGGCGGAACGGCCCGCGCAGCGCTGGGGGCGTTAAAGGGCACTGGTACGGAGGTAACAGTTTTAACACGTTCATTAACTAGACATGATCAGTTACATGCTGCAGCAGTTGACTTAGATATAGATTTTCTGGATTGGCATAATTTTGAAGAGATCCAAGATAGAGATTTGATTATTTCAACAACCCAGGTTTGAAGTCGTTTATGTTCAATATCAAGTTGGGTATTTAATCACAGTTAAAGTTTAAAACAATGAAAAAATTATTTGCAAT
>JBEAVA010000114.1:0-3174 GCA_041161165.1 Actinomycetota bacterium | reverse complement strand
CTCACCAAGGTGTTACATACCTCTGGAATCGAAAAGCCATTCCCAATTCAAAAAGCAACACTGCCTGATGCAATCACAGGCAAAGATATTTTAGGTAGAGGTCAGACCGGCTCCGGTAAAACTCTTGCCTTTGGCTTGGCCTTGATGACCAGACTAGCTGGCAGAACAGCTGCCTCTATGAGACCACTGGCTTTGGTTTTATCTCCAACTAGAGAGCTTGCAATGCAGATCAGTGATGTGATTGCACCTTTATCACGATCAGTTAATTTAAATTCACAGGTTGTTGCAGGTGGACTTTCTTACTCAAAACAGATTCAAGCCTTAAAGCGTGGCGTGCCTATTGTGGTGGCAACCCCTGGCAGATTAATTGATTTAATTCAAAAAAAGCATATTAAGTTAGATGATATTGAGATAACTGTTTTAGATGAGGCAGATCAGATGGCAGACATGGGATTTTTGCCAGATGTTAAACGGATCTTAGATTTAACTAAGCCTGGTGGTCAGCGAATGCTATTTAGTGCCACACTAGACAAGGATGTTGACTCACTAGTTAAGAAGTACTTAAAAAATCCTGTTACCCACTCACTTGCTAATGAGAAGTCAACTGCTGGGAATATGACCCATCATGTGTTGATTATGGAGCAGTCACATAAAGATTTAATCACCTCACAGATTGCAGCTAGAAAAGGAAAGAGTATTTTCTTTGTTAGAACAAAACATGGGGCAGATAAGTTAACTAAGCGGATGAATGAGGCAGGAGTTGCAGTTGGCGCACTTCATGGTGGCAAAACTCAAGCTCAAAGATCTCGAGTATTAGAGGCATTTAAGTCTGGTGCGACAAACGCGCTAGTGGCAACAGATGTTGCAGCACGTGGCATCCATGTCGATGATGTCTCACTTGTTGTGCATGTTGATGCGCCAGAAAATCATAAAGATTATCTACACAGAGCTGGCAGAACTGCAAGAGCTGGCGCGGTTGGAACTGTGGTAACTCTTGCAACTCATAAACAACGAAAAGGTGTGCATGGGCTGGCAGCAAGAGCGGGAGTTCGATTAAATGAATCAACTGTCCGGCCAATGGATGCCAATTTAGTAAAGGTAACTGGAGCTGCTGAGCCATCAGGCATTCCAATTGTCACCGCTTCTAGTACTAAGAGTGATGGTGGTGGTAGATCTGGCGGATATCGCGGTGCAAGATCAAGGGGTGGTGGAAAGAAGAAGAAATCTAGACCTCGCCCACATGAGCGCCGAAAGCGCCCAAGGTAGTGGTAAAGAAAGTTTAAAATAGAGTTCTGATGGCAACTATTTTTAATAAGGTTGAGTTAAATAGCATAAATTTTATTAACAAATCAGAGCGCAGTGGCACTGCCCGTTCTTTATTTTGGCCATGGGCAGCGGCAAATGTTTCATTTTTAGCTCTCTCCTACGGCTCATTTTTTCTTGGATTTGGAATCTCTTTTTGGCAGGCAACTGCTGCTGCAATTATTGGCACGCTTGGTTCTTTTGCGTTGGTTGCTATCTCTTCTTTGGCAGGAAAGCGCAGCAACGCACCAACTATGACCTTATCTCGCGCTGCATTTGGGGTTAAAGGAAACCGATTACCAGGATTTTTGTCTTACTTAATATTTGTTGGCTGGGAGACAGTTTTAGTATCCCTTGCCACATTAGCCTCTGAAACAGTTTTTACTCGTGTGGGCAATATTGATCCAGATCTATCCAAGGTATTTGGCTTCTTGCTAGCAGGGGGGCTAACCATAATTGGTGGGGTTTTAGGTTTTAAAGTAATTATGAAAATTCAATTCTTTCTCACAATAACCACAATTGCGCTAACTGTTGGATACATATTGTTAACGATTGATTCAGTTAACTGGGCAAAGGTTTCATCCCTTCCTTCAGGATCAACAGCTGGGTTTATTGGCGCTCTTATCTTTGCAATTACTGGAATTGGTCTTGGTTGGGTTGGTTGCGCAGCTGATTACTCCAGGTATTTGCCAAGAACTGTTTCTGGGAAAGCTGTAGTTGGTTGGACCATATTTGGTGCATCAATTGTTCCAATTGTTCTGGTGATTTATGGCTCCTTGTTGGCTGCAAGTAGTGATCAGTTAAATGAGCAGGTGGCAACAGATCCAATTGGCGCCCTGACAACATTGCTTCCCACCTGGTACTTAATTCCATTTGCCTTTGTGGCAATTCTTGGACTAATAGGGGGTGCGATATTAGATCTTTATTCATCTGGTTTAACACTTGTCTCTATTGGATTACCGGTTAAAAGATATGTTGCAGCCAGTATTGATGGCCTGATCATGACAATTGGAACAATTTATTTAGTTTGGTTTGCTAGTGATTTCTTTGTGCCATTCCAAGGTTTTCTAATTACCTTAGGTGTGCCAGTTGCTGTCTGGTCTGGTTTATTTGTGGCAGATGTATTACTTCGCAAAAATTATGCTGAGGATGAGTTATTTGACGCTAATGGTAGATATGGAGCTTATAACCTTAAATCAATTGGCTTAATTGTATTTGGAACAGTTGTTGGTTGGGGATTAGTTACTAACTCACTTGCTTCCTGGCTTTCATGGCAAGGCTATTTATTGGGATCAATTGGTGGCAAAGAGGGTCAGTGGGCTTATGCCAATCTCGGCGTGATTGCAGCATTACTTATTGGATTTGTTGGACATATTTTGTTATCTAGAAAAAAAATTAAGAGCCAAGAGATTAAGTAATTGTTTATGAGGGCTAGCCCTCAAATAATATCTTTGTAATTTAATTTATGCGGTGATTTTACGCCGGTGATTTACTACACACAGTATTTGTAAAGGCTGTGATAATTCTTAGAGGAAAATAATCTTAGATTAAAAAAATATTTTTAGGCAAAGGAGAGTGATGAATTCATTAGATTTAGCAAGATGGCAATTTGCGATTACCACCGTCTACCACTTTATATTTGTGCCAATCACAATTGGTTCAGGGTTTTTGGTGGCAGGTCTACAAACAGCTTGGTATCGCACAGGTAAAGAATCATATTTAAGGGCAACTAAGTTTTTTGGCAAGTTATTTTTAATTAACTTCGCTATGGGCGTTGTCACTGGCATTGTGCAGGAGTTTCAATTTGGAATGAACTGGTCTTCATATAGCCGCTTTGTTGGCGATATTTTTGGAGCACCACTTGCAATGGAG
>JBEAVA010000035.1:0-6484 GCA_041161165.1 Actinomycetota bacterium | reverse complement strand
GCTCTATCTCCAATACCTCGCTTTGGTGTATTAATAATCCGTCGAAGTGAGACCTCATCCTCTGGATTTACAACCACTCTTAAATAAGCAAGGAAATCTTTAATCTCTTTTCGTTCATAAAATCTAACTCCGCCAACAACTTTATAGGGAATTCCAATTCGCATAAATACCTCTTCAAAAACTCGAGATTGTGCATTTGTTCGATAGAAAATTGCGGTGTCTCCAGGATTAGATTTTCCAAGATCTCGTAATCTGCCAATCTCACGTACTACAAAATCTGCTTCATCATGCTCACTTTCAGCAACATATCCAGTGATCATTGCTCCAGCGCCAGCCTCCGACCAGAGGTTTTTTTCTTTTCTGCCATCATTATTTGCAATTACCGCATTTGCAGCACTTAATATGTTTTGGGTAGAGCGATAATTTTGTTCAAGCAATATGGTCTTTGCATTTGGATAATCTGCTTCAAATTGCAAAATGTTTCTTATATTAGCCCCACGAAAGGCATAAATTGATTGGTCGGCATCTCCTACAACACATAATTCAGCAGGTGCAATTCCATCTCGTTCATTGCCAACTAATTCTTTGATTAGAACATACTGCGCATGATTTGTATCCTGATATTCATCAACTAAAATATGTTTAAATCTAGATCGATACTTAGCTCTAACTTCTGGATGCCTTTGCATAACCTCAACTGTCTTGGCTATTAAGTCATCAAAATCCATAGAGTTGGCACCACTTAATCGCTTTTGGTAGATAGCAAATACTTGAGCCACAATTTCTTGAAAGTGATCTTTGCTTTGGTTTAAATAATCAGCAGGTCCTAGTAATTCATTTTTTGCCTGTGAAATTAATGCAGCAACCGCCCTTGGGGCATACTTTTTCGCATCTAGATTCAAGTCTTTCATTACTAAAGTTATTAAACGTAGAGAATCACTTTGATCATAAATAGTGAATGAATTGGTATATCCAAGTAAAGAAGCCTCTCTTCTTAGTATTCGAACACAAGCAGAATGAAATGTTGACACCCACATAACCTTTGCTCGCTCACCTACTAATTGCGCAACCCGCTCTTTCATTTCTCCAGCTGCTTTATTAGTGAAGGTGATCGCTAGAACTTCAAAGGGTGCAACATTTCGCTCAGCTAAGAGGTATGCAATCCGCCTGGTTAGAACTCGAGTTTTACCTGAACCAGCACCAGCCACAACTAATAATGGTGAGCCTTCATGCTTAACCGCTGCTAATTGTTGTGAATTCAAACCTTGAGTTAATGCGGACATATTGGCAAGTCTATCGGTGGGTAATGACTTGGTAATTGCTGCGGTAATCTTGCCAATTATGCAGCCTTTAGATGACAGTGAAATCGAGCGAGTACTT
Source organism: Actinomycetota bacterium (assembly GCA_041161165.1). GTDB lineage: Bacteria > Actinomycetota > Actinomycetes > Nanopelagicales > Nanopelagicaceae > Nanopelagicus. Next base: position 5,104 of record JBEAVA010000035.1, on the reverse strand, counting down.
GTCGTTACCGCACACCCTGATGATTGTGATTTCGGAGCAGCCGGCACTATTGCGCTTTGGACTGCTAAGGGAATTAAAGTTTCCTACTGCATCTGCACAAATGGTGATCAAGGCGGTGAAGATCCAAATGTGCCACGTGATGAAATGCCAAAAATTCGCCAACTTGAACAACGAGAAGCTGGTATTGCTCTTGGCGTAACTGACATAACTTTCCTTAATTACCGTGACGGTTGGCTAGTACCAACTATTGAGCTTCGAAAAGATATTGTTAGACAAATAAGAATTTCAAAACCTGACCGGATGGTTATTCAATCCCCAGAACGAAACTGGGATCGATTATTTTCATCCCACCCAGACCATATGGCAGCTGGTGAAGCTGCTATTCAGGCGGTATATCCTGATTCACGAAATGCATTTGCTTTTGAAGATTTGTTAAAAGTTGAAGGATTACAACCTTGGCGAGTTAAGGAAGTTTGGGTTACCTCCACTAATAATCCTGACCATTATGTTGATATTACAACTACCTTTGATAAGAAAATGAAAGCATTACATGCTCATGTTAGCCAAACAGCACACAATGAGAACCTTGAAAAGATGGTACGTGAGTGGGGAGAGCGAAACGCTCAAGCTAATAATTTACCGGCTGGAAGTGTGGCTGAAGTATTTAAAATAGTAAATACAAATTAACGAACTTTTACTCGTTCAATTGCAATTGTTTGCTTTGGCAAACCATCATTTGTGCCATCAGCAACGCCCTCTTTTGCAATAGCTTTAACGATCTCTAATCCCTTTGTTACCTTGCCCCAAATCGTGTATTCCGGTCGCATTGAGGTATTTTCATAAACAATAAAGAACTGACTGCCATTTGTATTAGCTCCTGAGTTAGCCATTGCCACTACACCTGCTGGATAATTTGATTCTATTGCTTGCGGAAGATTTTCATCACGATAACTAAAGTTTGGTCCACCACGTCCAGTACCTGTCGGGTCTCCGCACTGTAAAACAAAAATATTGTTTGTGGTTAATCTATGGCAGAAGGTTTTATTGAAAAAGCCACCATTTGCTAATGCTGATAGAGCAGTAACTGTAATAGGAGCACTTTTTGCATTTGCTTCAATCACAATATCGCCGCAATTAGTGGTTAAAGTAAAAGTTTTATTCTTAAATGGTGGTTTTACCTCTGGTGGGGTTATATTTTTTATTGAATGAGCCTTTGCGCTAGTTTTCTTGCAAACAACCTCGGGTACTTTTTTGTTTTGTGCAGCGTTAGTGGCGGGAGAAAGATTTATAGAGAAAATGGTAATAAAAGTTGTAACTGTGATTGCTTTTATTATCTTTCGCACAGGGAGAGTTTAATCAACATTCTAAAGATGACAAACAAAAATCCTTAGTTAAAGCAGTTTACTGACGAACTTTAAGCACTTTCACAGCAGAAATTTATGGCTGGACTACTAACTCAACCCGCTGGAACTCCTTTAGATCTGAATAACCACAGGTTGCCATTGATCGGCGAAGTGCACCAAAAAGATTCATCGAGCCATCAGAAGTATTAGATGGTCCAGTTAAAACCTCAACTAAAGTTCCAACACTGCCGACCTGCACACGGTTTCCTCTTGGTAATTGTCCATGGTGTGCTTCAAGTCCCCAGTGCCAACCTTTTCCAGGTGCTTCACTAGCTTTTGCAAGAGGTGAACCCATCATTACTGCATCTGCGCCACATGCAACAGCTTTTGCAATCTCACCACTTGAACCTACTGAACCATCAGCAATTACATGCACATACCTTCCACCAGACTCTTCAAGATAATCACGTCGAGCTGATGCCACCTCAGCAACTGCTGATGCCATTGGAACTGATATTCCTAAAACAGTTTTTGTTGTGTGGGCAGAGCCGCCACCAAAGCCAACTAAGACACCAGCAGCTCCAGAGCGCATTAAATGCAATGCCCCTTGCGCAGTGGCACAGCCCCCCACAATTACAGGTACATCAAGCTCATAAATGAATTTCTTTAAGTTTAATGGCGCAGTTTTCTCTGAAACATGCTCTGCTGAAACTGTTGTGCCGCGAATAACAAATATGTCAACGCCAGCATCAAGAACAGCTTTGTGAAATTCAGCAGTTCGTTGTGGGGAGAGCGCTCCTGCCACAGTAACTCCTGCTGCTCTAATCTGAGCAAGTCTTTCTTTAATTAAAGTTGGTTGAATAGGGGCTGCATAAATCTCTTGCATTTTCTTGATTGCTTTGTCTTCACTTAACTTAGCCATATCAGCTAATTGTTTTTCAGCATCCTCATACCTTGTCCAAATACCCTCTAAATTTAAAACCCCAAGACCACCGGCTTTACCAATTGCAATTGCAGTCGCTGGTGAAACTACTGAATCCATTGGCGCTGCAATAAAGGGTAAATCAAACTTGTAAGCATCAATCTGCCAAGAGATAGAAACCTCTTCTGGATCTCGAGTTCTACGAGATGGAACGATTGCAATTTCATCAAATGAGTATGCCGCCCGCGCGCGTTTACCAGGGCCTAATTCAATATCGGACATATGACCAATCGTATCTGTTGATGAGTTATCTAATGAAATCTAGGCTAATAAGTCCCAGGCTTTAACCCCACCAGTCACACCAGCTGAGTTAGGAATTATCTTTACTTTATAGTCAAAACTTTTTAGTGCAGATTTACTAATTCGTTGCGCATTACCCCCGCCGATATACAACTTATCCCAAATAATCATTGGGTATAGCTCCTGAATTAAACTCTTCACTCGCCTTGACCATAATTGATTTCCCAAACGCCTTCGAGCTTGTTCGCCAATCCAGGAGTCAATTGATTTTCCATAGCGAATAGTTGCGTGTGAGATCTCTAAATGAGGTGCAATAACTCCATCACTAAATATCGCACTCCCAAGGCCGGTGCCAAAGGTTAAAACTGTTTCTAGTCCTTTTCCGGTAATAACTGCAGATGCGTGCACCTCAGCATCATTTAAAACTAAAGTGGGTAGCTTTAATTTCTTTTTCAACATGCTTTGCATATCAAAGCCATACCAAGCTTTTTTAAGGTGTGGATCTGCTACCCCACGAGGTCCACTTGCATTTACATAGTGTGGAATAACAATCACTTTCCCGCCTCTGATCATGCCTGGTAAGCCAACTGTTACTCGCTTAATTCGGTTATCTGCTTTTACAAAATCATTAATTATTGAGATTAACTTTGAAGGAGAGAGTGGATATGGAGTTTTAAGATAAGGAAAATCAATTAAAACTTTTCCACCCTTATCAAGCACAGAGGCCTTGATCCCAGTGCCACCGCAATCAACGGTTAGCGTTGTAACTTTCACCGATTGATGTTAATCGATTGCAGCTACTTTGAGAACAAGGCCTGCTGTTTAATTTACTTAGTGAGAGTGTCCACCTGCTCCATGTGAGTGGCCATGACCTGCTGCCTCTTCCTTCTTCTCCTCTGGAGTTTCAAAGACTAAGGCTTCAGTTGTAATGAACATTGCGGCAATAGATGCAGCATTAGCTAGCGCTGATCTAGTTACCTTAACTGGATCAATTACTCCTTCTTTTACAAGATCTGTGTAAGTCTCTGAATAAGCATTGAAACCTTCATTTGGCTTCATAGTGCGCACCTTTGAAACTACAACATAACCTTCTTGGCCTGCATTTTCTGCAATCCAACGAAGTGGTTCATCACATGCTTTGCGAACTAGACGCACACCAACTGCGCGATCTCCTTCAAAGCCCAAATCATTATCAAGGGCTGCTGCTGCATGCACTAATGCTGCGCCACCACCAACAACAATTCCTTCTTCAACTGCGGCCCTTGTTGCAGAGATGGCATCTTCAAGACGGTGCTTCTTCTCTTTTAACTCAACCTCAGTGTGAGCGCCAACTTTGATAACACAAACTCCACCAGCAAGTTTTGCAACTCGCTCCTGTAGTTTTTCGCGATCCCAATCAGAATCGGTGTTTTCAATTTCGCGGCGAATCTCTGTTACGCGGGCTGCAACATCATTTTTGTTACCAGCACCATCCACAATTGTGGTGTTGTCTTTACTAATAACAATTCGACGTGCTTTGCCGAGCATTTCAATATCGATTTGCTCAAGCTTTAGGCCAACCTCAGCAGAGATAACCTGCCCACCTGTAAGGATTGCAATATCTTGCAACATTGCCTTACGGCGGTCACCAAAGCCAGGAGCTTTAACTGCAGCTGAAGCGAATGTGCCACGCATACGGTTAACAACCAAAGTTGAAAGTGCTTCACCTTCAACATCCTCGGCAATGATCAAAAGTGGCTTGCTTGCTTGGGCAACCTTTTCTAGAACTGGCAAGATCTCACTTAATGCAGAGATTTTCTGACCAGAGATAAGGATGTATGCATCCTCTAGAACTGTTTCCATGCGATCTGAATCGGTAACAAAGTAAGGAGAGATATAACCCTTATCAAATTGCATACCCTCAGTGAACTCAAGCTCAAGTCCAGTAGTTGATGACTCCTCAACAGTGATCACACCATCTTTGCCAACCTTATCCATTGCTTCAGCGATTAAATCGCCAATAGCTTTGTCTTGGGCTGAAATGGTTGCAACATCTGCAATCTGAGATTTTCCACTTACGGCAGTTGAATTCTTGCGCAACGCTTCAGTAATTGCAGATACTGCTTGTTCAATTCCGTATTTAAGCTCCATTGGTTGAGCACCTGCTGCAAGATTGCGTAGGCCCTCTTTCACCATTGCTTGAGCTAATACAGTTGCAGTAGTTGTGCCATCACCTGCAACATCATTAGTTTTTTCCGCAACCTGCTTAACAAGTTGGGCGCCCATGTTTTCAGCTGGATCGGATAACTCAATCTCTTTAGCAATTGTCACGCCATCATTTGTAATCAATGGTGCGCCGTAGCTTTTTGCAATTACAACATTTCGCCCCTTAGGTCCAAGGGTTACCTTTACGGTATCGGCAAGAATATTTACGCCGCGCTCCATCGCACGACGTGCTGCCTCATCAAATTGAAGTGATTTACCCATGATTACTTCTTCGCAATAATTGCTAGTACATCACGAGATGAAAGTACTAAGTACTCCTCATTGTTGTACTTAA
>JBEAVA010000113.1:0-3211 GCA_041161165.1 Actinomycetota bacterium | reverse complement strand
AATTTGTTTATTGCCGGATGAAATCAAAATCGAAGCTTTAGGAACTGCGCGCCCAATTTCCTCAGCGTTACGATCAATCCCTTTGGCAATGACAAAAGGTTTGGATTCTCCACAATATTGACATTTCCAGTCCTTTTGCTGGTTGCTACACATGTAACAGGTTGGTGTCGAATTCGCGCCTTGTATTTGCAACTTACCGCCGCAATTACAATTTGCAGTATTGCGACACCTGGCGCATAAAAAAAGATTTGCGTATCCTTTTTCGGCCACAGACACTAAAACATTCCCTTGCGTAATCCCTTTCTTCACTGTGGATATAAAGGATCGACCATTCTCACCAGTTACGATTTGAATCCCATTTTTGTTTCGGTAGTTTTTCTTTTCAAGCCAACCTATTTCTATTAATCTAGCAATTTCCAAAGAGTGAGATGCTGAAATGAAAATTAAAGAAGTATCTCTGCTCCGCAATAGTGAAACATCACGGGTGTTCCAGCCAGGAGAATGTTGCTCATAATGTGATTGGTCTAAATCAGACAACACAATGACAGTTGAGTTCGCCGCTAATGCGGTAAACGCACCACTTCTCGTGGAAAGAATTACGGAAGGCAAACCGTATCTAGCAGCTAGGAAATTTCGATAACGATCACTTCTACCTAAGTGTGTACCCAGCTCTAGAAAAGATTTTCCAAACACACCCTTGAGATCATTTTTTAACAGGATTAAATCTTTTTCATCTGGAACCAGCACAAGTACTTGGCCTATTCGAGCTCGTAGTTTTACTATTTCATTTATAAAATTATTTGAATTTATACCTATAGGAAGATTTACCGCCCACTTCAATCTTTGTCTTCCTATGAGCATTCCATAATCAGACCTACCAATTAAATCTCGAAGTTGTGAACTCTCATAAGTCTTAGAAAGCGCAGATAACTTAATATCCTTAATAGTTTTATCCTCTTTTGCAACCCGAGCCGGCAAGGCAGATTTAAGAAGATTCCAGAATGAACCACCGAAACGGTTACGAACTAACTCCAGATGCTCCATCATCTGAGTTGATATCAAACCGCTTGGTGAAGAGACATCAATAATCATTTTTAATTTCGTTATTTGATCTGATTCATTTCTGCGACCAACAATTAACCCATCAACTTCGGTCTTTCCGAATGGAACAACAACCTTAGTTCCATAAATAGCTGATTCTTCTAAATGCAAAGGAACTAGATAATCGTAAATACCTTCAAGATGTGAAACGGGTGTATCAACCAATACAGAAGCAACTGGATATTGATCTGCTACCGCGGAATTAAACTTTAATTTCTGTGCAGTTATCTGGCGCTTTAATTTAAGTGGTGCAGCCACTATTTACTTCACTAAAGATTTTAATGCTGCGGCTCGGTCAGTTTTCTCCCAAGTAAAATCTGGCAACTCACGACCAAAATGTCCATAGGCTGCAGTTTTGCCGTAGATAGGGCGCAATAAATTCAAATCTCTAATAATTGCAGCAGGCCGCAGATCAAATACCTCTTTAACCGCATCGCTGATTTTTGATAAATCAAACTTCTCTGTTCCAAAAGTCTCAACAAACAATCCAACCGGCTGAGCTTTACCAATTGCATATGCAACTTGAACTTCACATCTATCCGCAAGGCCAGCAGCTACAACGTTTTTTGCTACCCATCGCATAGCGTAAGCAGCTGATCGATCAACCTTGGATGGATCCTTGCCTGAGAAAGCTCCCCCACCATGACGGGCCATGCCACCGTAGGTATCAACAATAATTTTACGTCCCGTAAGACCGGCGTCACCCATCGGGCCGCCAATTACGAATCTTCCGGTTGGATTAATAAGTAACCTGACTGACAAAGTATCCATCGCAAGATCTTTAATAATTGGATCGATTACATATTTCTTTACTTCTGGTGCGAGTTTTTTTTCAAGATCAATATCAGGAGCGTGCTGCGAAGAAATTACTACGGTATTTAAAGCAACTGGTTTATCACCCTGATACTCGATTGTCACTTGAGTTTTACCATCAGGCCTTAGGTAAGGAAGAGTCCCATCTTTTCTAACCTTGGTAAGTTGTTGAGCAAGTTTGTGAGCTAAAGAAATAGGAAGAGGCATAAGTTCTGGCGTGTCATTTGAGGCGTAACCAAACATTAATCCTTGATCACCAGCTCCTTGTAGGTCAAGTGGGTCAGATGAAGATGAAACGCGACTTTCAAAAGCATCATTGACACCTTGAGCAATATCTTGAGATTGCTGACCTATAGAAATTGAAACTCCGCATGAATTTCCGTCAAACCCTTTATCAGATGAGTCGTAACCGATCTCCAACACGGTATCTCTGACGATATTCATAACATCTGCATATCCGTTTGTGGTCACTTCACCAGCAACATGCACCTGACCAGTGGTAATTAAAGTTTCGACAGCCACACGACTTTTTGAATCTTGAGAGAGCAACGAATCCAAGATTGCATCAGAGATCTGATCAGCGATCTTATCTGGGTGACCCTCAGTTACAGATTCAGAGGTGAAGAGACGATTTTTCATGGGCTTAACTTAACTTACTTACTAATTGATCGAGCAATATATCCGAGAGCGTGTCTTTACTAATATGTGGAACTTTAATCACATTCTGGTTTTTATCAATGATTAAGCCTTGGGTATTTTCACTTCCAAAAACAGCACCATCTGAAACATTGTTTACGTAAATTAAATCTAATGACTTACTTAAAAGCTTCTCCTTGCCTTGCTTTTGTAACTCATCTAGCCCAGATATGGTTTCGGCAGCAAATCCAACAATAACTTGGCTGGGTTTCTTCTTCTCAGATAAACTTTTTAAGATGTCTGGATTCTTAGATAAAGACACTGCATCTAATTTTTCTTTTTTGATTTTTTGGTCAGAGTAATTTGCCACTTTCGCATCGGCTACAGCTGCACTCATGATTAGCGCATCACATTCAGAAAATTCATACTCAAGTACTGCGGCCATTTGTTCGGCAGTTTCAACGCTGGTAATTGTTACTCCTTCAATCACTGGCAAATCAGTATTTGCCGCAACTAAATGCACCTGTGCTCCTCGGCTTGCAGCAGCTGCTGCAAGGGCAAAACCCTGACGGCCAGAAGAGCGATTACCTATGAATCTAATCGGATCAATCGGTTCACGGGTTCCGCCAGCCGTGATTAGAATTTTTTTACCGGCCAAATC
>JBEAVA010000112.1:0-3234 GCA_041161165.1 Actinomycetota bacterium | reverse complement strand
GCACAACCATGGTGATCAAAGTAGTTGCAGATACCAATATCCCAGGAGATGGCTTTTACTCCCACCTTTTGCCAAGTAATCGTTATTTATTAGGTGGCGCAAGCAATATAGGTGGGGTTAGTTATCAAAAGTACGCAAATAATATTGAAAGCTTTAATAACAAGGCGGCGCAAATCCCCTCAGCAAACTTTATTACCTATCCATTAACTGTTACTGGTGAGCGCTTTCCAATTAAATCCTCAACCATCACAAATTTAATATCAGCAAAGCCAGATAGTGATGTGATGGATTTTCGCGGGATATTAGAGGGCATCGCCTTTACCGAAAGATATGCGTATGATCTTTTGCAAAGGGCGGGTGCTAAGTTATCGCAAACTATTTACACCACCGGTGGTGGCGGTAAATCAAAGGTGTTATCTCAAATTAGAGCAAATATTTTAAATAGGCCAGTTGCTATTACCAACACCACTGGCAGTGATATGGGAGCAGCATTTCTATCCTTAGCAAGCCACACAAAATCAGGTGATGATTTAACTAAAGGATTGGCAGCGATAAATATCTCACACGGTGAGATATTTAAACCTATGCAAGATGAAGCCTTAAGTAGTAATTATCAAAAATACCTAACGCTAATCTCCCCCTACATTTAGTAGTAGCCTTATCGATATGCGCAAGGTATTAGTTCTTAACCCAGCAGATAACATCGCAATCTGCCTTGCCGATATGAAGGCTGGCACAGTAATTGATCAAGATAATTTAAAGTTAACTATCACCCAAGATATTCCAAGAGGTCATAAGGTTTGTAGTAAGGCGGTTATAAAGGGTGAGGGAATTATTAAGTATGGTGAGCGAATGGGACATGCCACCAAAGATATAAGTGTTGGCGAACATGTTCACACCCACAATGTCTTAGGAGATCGCCTCTCCACCGAGGTGAGTTAATTATGAGTATTACCGGCTTTGCCCATAAGGGTCGTGGTGTTGGAGTTCGCGATCACCAATTAATTTTGCCATCTGTTGTTTGTTCCACCCATGTCAGCCGAAAGATTGCCAATGAGGTTGGCGCATTAACCTTTGCCCACCAAAATGGTTGCGGAATTATTGGCATTGATGTGCCAGGGGTGGATAACTTCTTTATTGAGTTAGCAAATCATCCAAATGTGCAATCAGTACTGGTGGTCTCTCTTGGCTGTGAAACTATTCAAGGACCAGAGCTGCTACCAAAGATTAACCGTGAGTTATCAAGGTTATTAGTTATTCAAGAGTCAGGGGGCGCCTCTGGCACATATGAAGCAGGGGTAGTTCAAGCAAAGCAATTACGGGATAACTTTAAGAGCGCACCTGCAGTAATTGAAAAGTTAGTAGTTGGTTTAGATCTCTCCCGTAATGTTGAAAATCTATCCTCCCTTAAAGCAGCGCTAACTGATGCCGGCTTTGAGGTGGTAGTTGAGGAGCAACGGGGGGTAAGTGAACATAATCTGGCAAAGCTAATGAGTAAGAAGGCGCAGATCATTTTAAGTTTTGCAGATGATAATCAACCACCATCTGGTTTTCCATTAATCCCAGTTATAAATATTGCATCAAACAGCCCACTTCACCTAGCGCTATCTGCTGAGTTTGATTTACCAGCGACAGCTTCAAATGAGGAGATTATTAAGTTAATTACCGCAGTTGGAAATGGCCAAAAAACAAAGAGTGAGGTATCAGGTATTGGTGAGATTGTTGCCCCACGTGCGGTGAGGAGCGTCTAATGAGCCTTACCGGATATAAGAGAGCAGATGGCAGATGGGGTTTTAGAAACCATGTATTAATCCTGCCTCTTCATCAAATTTTATCTGCAAGTGCTAGAGAGATTGAGGCAAAAAGTGATGGCGCAGTTGCAGTAAGCCATGATTGGTCACAGGTTGTAGAAAAAGATCATGAGCGAATCATTCACTCATTGGCAGGAAATGCGACAAATCCAAATCTCTACGCCACCATCTTGTTACGCCTTGGCACACCAATTGAGGATGAGGTAATAGCGAGAGCTAAAAAGTATGGCAAAACAAAGTTAATTGAAGTTTCCCTAACGGAAGCCACATCAATTGAAAAGTTAACTCAAGTAGGTATTGATAGAGCAAATGAGTTACTTAAGGAGGCAAAGGTCGAGCAAAGAGTGCACGCCCCCTTTTCTGCAATTGTCTTAGGCCTTGAATGTGGTGGGTCGGATGCTTACTCAGGAATTACTGCAAATCCAGCACTCGGGGTAGCAAGTGATGCGTTAGTAGAACAAGGTGCCACATCAATACTTGGTGAAACAATGGAGATCTTGGGGGCTGAGCACCTATTAGCAAAGCGGGCAATTACCAAAGAGGTTGGCCAGCAAATAATTGATGTGGTGGCAAGGTATGAAGCAAGTATTAATTATGAAGGAATTGATATCAGAGGAGCTCAGCCATCTAGAGGAAATATTGAGGGCGGACTTTCAACCCTTGAGGAGAAATCATTAGGAGCTGCTAAAAAGGCAGGTAACGCCCAGTTCACTGGCGTACTTGAGTATGCAATTGCGCCAACTAAACCTGGTCTTTACTTTATGGACACACCAGGTCATGACATTGAACAATTAACTGGCTTTGGCGCAGCGGGTGTAAATATCACCGTCTTCACAACTGGTAGAGGAACACCTACAGGCAGTGCAGTTATGCCAACAATTAAGGTGGCAACTAATACTGAGATGGCAACTGCTATCCCAGATATTATCGATTTAAACTCCGGCACTATCGCCGATGGCACCCAAACTTTGGAAGAAAATGGCAAGCTTATTTATCAATTAATTTTAGATGTAGCTAATGGTCAATTAACCAAGGCAGAGCTTGGTGGACATCATGAGTTTAATCTCTCTCGTCTTTATGGCTCCTCTTTGTAATTATTTGTAACACTTAATTACTCTTTGTAATAATTCTTAACTTATCCACAAAAAGAAATAACTTTAAGATTTAATTTTTAATTTTTGGCGATTATTCGCCAATGGAATTTAGATTTGCCAGGTCAAGTAAAAACTACGAAATTTCAAGAGAACAATGTGGTTTCCTTATCGATAATAATCAAAGCTTTACAGTAGGCTTATCTAGAGAAGGTAATGAAAAGATTGCTTGGGTTGGCTTTGATCAAGGAGGAATCCGACTTGAGTGTATTGCTATAGTTTTTTCTGACCACTACTACATAATGCACTTAAAGCCGATATCAAATAAGGAG
>JBEAVA010000111.1:0-4197 GCA_041161165.1 Actinomycetota bacterium | reverse complement strand
TCGCAACCACATTCCAATTCTCAAGTTATTGCCAAGCCGATCCGCTAGTTCCAAAGGAGTGGGCGGAGTATCAAAAGAATGTTACAAATTACCAATGCATTCCCCCATATCGATATGTGAAGCAAACTTTAACAACCCAACTGCCAAAGATTGTCCAAAGTAGCAAATCTGATTTGTTGCCTATTACTCAATGCAAATTAACTAGGGGTCAAGGTTGGAATTACTACTTAAATAAAGGCCTGCTTCTAAATCCAAACATTGTTGTGCAAATTGTTCCATTTGCTACTAAAGATTTTCCATCTACCTCTGATCCAAGAGCTGACTGGAAGCTTTATGTTGATTACCTAACAAGTTCACTAACAAATATGACAGATGTGCCATCAAATTATCAATTTAGAATTGCACCTAAGTACTACACAACCCAAACAAATCTTGTTGATTACAAATTATCTGGCGATATTTCCCATGGTGAAGCCTCAGCTAATCCAAGTCGATTTAAATTAATCTCTGATGTGCTAGCGGTTGCAGATCCTGAAATAGATTTCACAGGGGCTGATTACGTTTTCTTCTTCTCTCCACTTACAGTCTCACGTGATGTACTTGGAAATCACATTGCCTGGGGCGAAAAAACTGTTACTCGCGAAAAAACTTTTGAAGGTAATTCATATATAACAAGCTATATCAATGATTTTAAATCCAAGAATTGGATACCGCGAGAACCATTTAGTTTTATCCATGAAATGATGCATATTTTCAATAGCGCAGAGGATTACTACGGCGATGTTAATTATGGCGGCACAGATGTTGGAACAGGCAATTGGGGCAATATGTCCGGTGGCAATATGGAGCATTTAATTTGGGACAAATGGAATGTCCAGATGATTTCAGATGATCAGGTGCGGTGCGCTAGCAAAGATAAAACCTCAATAAACTGGGTTAAACCTTCTACAATCTCTGGAGCCCATGAAAAATTACTGATGGTGCCAATAAACAATTACGAAGGTTTAGTGGTGGAATCAATTAGAGCTGGTGGCTTTAACTACAAGATTCCAAAAGCGCAGCAGGGTGCGATTGTCTATCGAGTCAATACTGCTCAAATTGATGAGAAAATTATCCATGGAGATGGAATTTATATCCAATGTCCAAAAAATAAAGTGTGTCGAAAAGAACCAACTCTTGGTGGATTCAGAATGGCAGAGGCAGTTTTAAAGGTTGGTGAGTTTGTAGAATCTGATGGCGTAAGAATCACCGTTGTTGAATCTGGTGATTTTGGGGATGTTGTTAAAGTTGAAAAAATAAATTAATAACTTTTGTGGGCGGTGAGGGTTTCGAACCCCCGACATCCTCGGTGTAAACGAGGCGCTCTACCACTGAGCTAACCACCCGGTGAGAGTGGGAATATTACTAGTAGATCAGCATTACTCCCAATTATCTCTATTTAGAGTGCAGAAAGAGCGGCCTTGTACTCAACAATGTTTCGAGCATCACCAAGTCCATTAACAATCTGCCACTTTAAATTGCCATCTTTTCCAATAATGAATGTGCCACGTTTGGCGCATCCTCTGCTCTCTTCAAATGTGCCATAAGCCTTAGCAACAGCTCCATGTGGCCAAAAATCAGAGAGTACTTGAAACTTATAACCTTCTTGCTCTGCAAATACTTTATTTGCATACATTGGATCACAAGAGATTGCAATTAATTCAACATTGTCATTTTGAAAAGCAGATAGATCATCTCGTAGTGCACATAGTTCACCGGTGCAGATTCCTGAAAAGGCAAATGGATAAAAGATCACTACAACATTCTTCTTACCCTTATATGAAGAAAGGGAAATCTTCTCCCCATGTTGATTTACTAACTCAAAATCAGGTGCTGCGCTTGCAATTGCCAGTGCCATATACATCTCTCCTTTTAGTTTGGGTTTACTTACTTTTCTTTTTATTACTGCCAGCATGGCGGGCAATTAATCTAGTTGCACTCCAATCAGCACAAGCTGAAAATGAGGTGGTTTGTGACATACCTGCGGTGGGGGCAGCATCTTGAATATCACTTGGTTCAACATAACCAGGCCGGCCAACCTTTGGTGTGAATAACCAGATTGGTCCATCTTCAGTTAGATAGGTAAGGGCATCTACTAACTCATCAACTAAATCACCGTCACCATCTCGCCACCATAAAATAACGGCATCGACTACCTCTTGGGAGGTGGCATCTAAAAATTTGTTTCCAGTTTTTGCAGTAATTGCATCACGAATTATTTGATCACAATCTGATACGTCAAAACCAACCTCAAGAATTAATTGGTCTTGTGTTATGCCAAGCCGTTCAACGGTGGCAGCAGGTGCCTGGGCTGAATTCATTAGGAGTAGTCCACCCAACTTTGGCTATTGGTGCAACTCCTGAAAACGCGCAATTTAAGACAGATCACGCCTGTGGCTTGGCAAAAATATGACCAAACCCCCCTTTAGGAGAGAGAATAAGCCCGTGAGTGAAAACTTTAAGGCCCCAGACCACTTGGTGGACCAATTAGTTGATACCGATCCAAATGAGAGCGCGGAATGGCGCCAATCATTTGATGCAGTTTTAAAAAACGCAGGACCGGTTAGAGCTCGTTACTTAATGCTCTCGCTACTACAAAGAGCAAATGAAAAAAATGTTGGTGTCTCAGGTCTTCGTACAACTGATTACATAAACACAATTCCACCCGCACTTGAACCTACTTTTCCAGGGGATGAGTATTTAGAACGAAGAATTAGAGCGTATATAAGATGGAACGCAGCAGTTATGGTGCACAGGGCGCAACGACCTGGCGTTGGCGTTGGTGGACATATTTCAACTTACGCATCAAGTGCCTCTTTATATGAGGTTGGTTTTAATCACTTCTTCCGCGGTAAAGATCATGCCGGCGGCGGAGATCAAATATTTTTCCAAGGGCACGCCTCCCCTGGTATGTATGCAAGAGCATTTATGGAAGGCAGGCTTACCCAAAAGCAATTAGATGGTTTCCGCCAAGAGTTATCACATGATGGTGGCGGCTTATCTTCTTATCCGCATCCAAGGTTAATGCCAAACTTTTGGGAGTTTCCAACTGTTTCAAGGTTAATGCCAAACTTTTGGGAGTTTCCAACTGTTTCAATGGGTATTGGTCCAATTAATGCAATTTATCAAGCAAGATTTAATCGCTACCTACATGCTCGTGGCTTTAAAGATACAAGTGATCAAAATGTTTGGGCATTTTTAGGAGATGGTGAGATTGATGAGCCAGAAACTCTAAGTGCTATTTCACTCGCTGCCCGTGAAGGTTTAGATAACTTAACCTTTGTTGTTAACTGTAATTTGCAGAGATTAGATGGCCCAGTTCGCGGAAATGGCAAGATCATTCAAGAGCTTGAATCTATCTTTGGTGGTGCTGGCTGGAATGTAATTAAGGTGGTTTGGGGACGTGAGTGGGATCGGCTGCTAGCAGCAGATCGTGAGGGTGCATTAGTTGATTTAATGAATAAGACCCCAGATGGAGATTTCCAAACCTTTAAATCAGAAAATGGCGCATTTGTTAGAGAAAACTTCTTTGGTAGAGATCCAAGAACTGCAGCGATGGTTTCTTCCTGGAGTGATGATGATATTTGGAATCTAAAACGTGGTGGCCATGATTATCAAAAACTATATGCGGCGTATAAAGCAGCTAGCGAACACAATGGCAGACCAACTGTTATTTTGGCAAAGACTATTAAGGGTTGGACATTGGGCTCACACTTTGAGGCAAGAAACTCAACTCACCAAATGAAGAAGATGACACTTGAGGATCTAAAGAACTTTAGAGATCGCTTATTTATCCCGATTAAGGATGAAGAGTTAGATGCGAAGTTACCTCCATATTGCCACCCAGGAATTGAATCTCCTGAGTATCAATACATGATGGCTCGCCGCAAAGAGTTAGGTGGCTTCCTGCCATCTCGCAGAAGTGTTTCAAAAGCTTTGCCACAACCAAAGGATGAAAGCTATGAGTCGGTAAAGCGCGGATCTGGCACCCAAGAGGTTGCCACCACCATGGCATTTGTTAGATTACTTAAGGATTTAATTAAAGATCCAAATATTGGAAAGAGATTTGTGCCCATCATTCCTGATGAGGCTAGAACCTTTGGTATGGATTCACTGTTTCCAACCTTAAAGATCTACTCACCACATGGTCAGAGTTAC
>JBEAVA010000110.1:0-4241 GCA_041161165.1 Actinomycetota bacterium | reverse complement strand
ATAGTTTGCCATGTTTTTGTGGTTAACGAGATCATCACGGCTTCCTCGGCCCGCTTGCCTTGAAGTAACGACTAAAGTCGAGACCGTTCACCCCCAAGAGTTAAGCGAATTACTTTTTTCAGTATTTAGTTGTTTGAAGGGGTTATTTTACAGGCTATTTTTAAATACTGTTAATTGAAGAATTAATCGTAATCTGCGTCAGATTTCCCTGCACCTTTGCCAGAACTCTTACCTGAGGTGCGCCTAGAAAGTTCACGGTTTACTTCCCGTGTCATTTGTTGCTCCATCAATGTATTGCGCTTGTCATGGGCCTTCTTACCTTTAGCTACTGCAATTTCAACCTTAGCTTTTCCATCTTTAAAGTAAAGTGAAAGTGGAATTAAGGTAAGTCCACCTTGCTTGATCACACCAGATATTTGAGCAATCTCTCGCTTGTGTAGTAATAATTTACGATCACGTCTTGGTGGATGATTTGTCCAAGAGCCTTGGTTGTACTCAGGAATATGAATTCCACTTACCCAAATCTCACCATCTTTTGCCATGGCGTAACCATCAGTAAGAGATGCTCTGCCTGCTCTTAAGGATTTAACCTCAGTTCCGGTAAGCACCAAACCGCATTCATAAACAGTTTCGATAAAGTAATCATGACGAGCACTCTTGTTTTGGGCAATTACTTTTTTGCCTAACTCTTTGACCAAAAGCAACCCCCAATCTTAAGTATTACAGGCGGTGGTTAAACCTTGAGGTATTTACGTAATGTTAGAACTGAAGCAATACCAGATACCACAAGACCAGTTAGTAATAGCCAAGCAGATGCAACCCAAACATCACTCCAAGTAAAGAATTGGGTAAAGGTTAAAAGCGGTGCAACCTTGGAATCAACAATTGCTTTAAAGCCAACTAATACACCAGTTGAAACTAACCAACCAAAGACCGCTGCAAAAACACCTTCTAATAAGAATGGCAATTGAATTGAAAAGCTTGATGCACCAACTAGTTTTCTAAGGGTGTTACTAATTAGCAAGGCTGCGGTTAAGACTGAGGCTGCACCAATTAGTAATGCACCATTTCTTAATACGCCAAGTAATCTAAAAAACTTATCTAGTATCGCTCGTTGATCCTGGACTACATCAACACCGGGCCTGCCGGCAAAAGCACTTTCAATTACGGCAAATTTAGTTGGATCTTTTAACTTAACTCTAAAGGATTCTGGTAATTGATCAGGGGTAACATTTTGAGCAATTGCTGAGCCCTTAAATCTTTCCTGAAATCTTTTAAATGCCTCACTTTGTGATTCATAGTAAACCTCTTGCACAACCGGTAAGGCTCTTAAATCTTTTTGGATACCAATTTTTTGATCAGCTGTGATTACACCTTTTGCGCAAGATTGACCTTCAGAGAGAGATCCACATAAAAATATTGATACCTCAATTTTGTCATACCAATAATCTTTCATTACCCGCACCTGTGAGTTTGCTAGCAATCCAATACCTAATAATGAAAGGGAGATTGCAACGGTAATAACAACAGCGAAGGTCATGGTTAGGTTTCGGCGCAAGCCGATTCCCACCTCACTCATTACAAACTTAGCGCGCATCTTCTAACCCTATCTTTTCTATCTCTGCTTTAGCCGGTATAGCCATAGACACCACGAGCCTGATCGCGGATTACATGGCCACCTTCTAATTCAATTACTCGTTTGCGCATTTGATCCACAATTCCAGCATCATGAGTGGCCATTACAACTGTGGTGCCCTCCCGGTTAATGCGATCTAGTAATTTCATAATTCCGACCGAGGTTGCTGGATCTAAATTTCCAGTTGGCTCATCGGCAATTAAAATCGTAGGCCGAGATACATAAGCTCTAGCAATTGCAACTCTTTGTTGCTCACCACCTGATAGCTCACTTGGCTTTCGATCCCCTTTTTCTTCAAGACCAACTAACTCTAAAACCTCTGGCACATCTCGACTTATTTGTTTATTTGAATAGCCAAGTACATGCAATGTGAAGGCAACATTTTCAGAGACAGTTTTGTTTGGCAGTAATCTAAAATCTTGGAAAACAGTTCCTACCTGCCGGCGCAGCTCTGGCACCTTATGGTTAGCCAGCGAATTTAAATCTTTACCGGCCACATGAATTACACCTGAGGTTGGCCGCTCCTCACGCAATACCAATCTTAAAAAGGTTGATTTACCAGAGCCAGATAACCCAACTAGGAAAACAAACTCACCCTTTGTAATTTCTAAATTCACACCATCTAGGGCAGCTTTATCCTGTCTTGGATATAGCTTGGTTACATTCTCAAAGCGAATCAATTTTAAAACCCTTCAATCAGGTGTGTAGATCAACTAAGAGTAGTTTAGATAAGTAATCAGATTTATCTGGTGATTTACCACTACTTTTCGCAATTAAAGCCTGAGAATTACCGCAAAATGTGAGATTACTCGCGCCCCTTGCGCCATTTAATACCAGCCTCAATAAATCCATCAAGATCACCATCTAATACACCAGATGGATTTCCAACTTCAAAATCAGTTCGCAAATCCTTAACCATTTGATAAGGAGCAAGAACATAAGATCTCATTTGATTTCCCCATGATCCTGAGTTATCACCCTTTAATGCATCCATCTTGGCGCGCTCTTCTAGTCTGCGACGCTCTAATAATTTAGATTGCAACACAGCCATTGCGGTTGCACGGTTTTGAATTTGAGATCTTTCATTTTGGCAGGAGACCACAATGCCAGATGGCAAGTGAGTAATGCGCACAGCAGAGTCGGTGGTATTTACACCTTGTCCACCAGGGCCGGATGAGCGGTAAACATCAACTCTTAAATCTTTTTCTTCAATCTCAATGTGATCACTTTGCTCCACTACTGGCACAACCTCAACACCGGCAAAGGAAGTATGACGGCGAGATTGGGAATCAAAAGGTGAGATACGTACTAAGCGATGAGTTCCTTGTTCAACTGAAAGCCGGCCGTATGCATAAGGAGCTGAAATTCTAAAGGTTGTTGATTTAATTCCCGCCTCTTCGGCGTAGGAGGTTTCTAAAACATCGATTTTGTAATTGTGTCGCTCGCAGTATCTAAAATACATACGCATCAACATCTGTGCCCAATCTGCTGCCTCAACTCCGCCAGCCTCTGAGCGAATAGTCATCAATGCATCACGTTCGTCATACTCACCACTTAAAAGAGTTTGCACCTCAAGATCATTGATTACTTTTGTTAACTCATCTAACTCTTTATCAACCTCTTTAAATGCAGCTGCTTTATCACTTTCAGTCGCGGATAACTCAACCATTACCGGCAAATCATTTAATCTTGATCTAATTGAGTTGATCTTATTTATAGTTGATTGGGCTCTAGATAATTTACTGGTAATTACTTGAGCTGCCTGTGGGTCATCCCAAAGATTTGGCACACTCGCCTGTTTTTCTAGATCGGCAGCGGTGGCGATTAATTTGGGCAGGTTTAAGACCTGCTCAATTGATTTAAGAGTTAAATCAACCTTGCCTATCTCATCTTGATAATCACGGGCGGCCATGGGGTAAGGGTAATCTAATTAGGGATGTATACCGAACTTGCGCCAACCTTGGTGGTGATTGTTACTTTATTTAACTCTTCACTATGAATAAATGGAATCTGGATTGGTAGATCTCCAACAATGAAAACTTCGGCAGATACTTCATAAAGTTGGCAATTAAAAGAGCTAACTTGGATGATTTTTCCAGAGATCTGTACCTGTTTTATAAGTGAATGAAATTCTATATTCGCTGCCATGCAATCAAGGGGTACACGTTTGTTAGTGCTAAATCTATTGAGCTGCGCGTAATAGGCCAGTGAGTTAATTGATTGTGCAGATTTATTTATAGCACTCTCTGCCACATTAGTTAACTCTTTCTTTACCGAGTAAGCAGATGCGATATTAATCGAGATAAATGACAAGCTCATCGCTAACATAAAGAAGCCAAATGAGAGTGGTATCAATGAACCTCGGCTTTGACATTTGAGCCACTTCTTTATCGCCATAGATCTACATACTCTGAGGCTGAGGCGGATTGATCATTTCCTACCTTGATTGTTGCAGTTACTAAATTACCTGGCATAAAACAAGGATAAAAAGTGCAGGTTAGATTAAGTTTGATCTCCCTTTCTTTCTTAGCACTGGTAGATTGTTTAGATTTATAGATCTCAATAACCTGATAAGCCCGCACCATTGCTAAATCCTCATTAGGGC
>JBEAVA010000034.1:0-7440 GCA_041161165.1 Actinomycetota bacterium | reverse complement strand
GCTTAGCGTTAACCACAACTTGTGTGGGAATTGGATATCTAATTATGCGTGGTGGTGCCGGTTTACTAAAGGCTGCTGACCGTATTCCAACTGAAGAGGAAGACACTGAAGCATTAGAAGCGAATCTAGATACAAATAAATAGAATTAATGCGCTGCTAAATCCCAGCTTTTTCCTACTCCAATATTCACATCAAGTGGAACATTTAGTTCATAGGCATTAGACATTTGCTCTTTAACAATCTTAGAAAGTATTTCGTGCTCACCTGGGAATACTTCAAGAATTAACTCGTCGTGGACTTGAAGCAGCAAACGAGATTTAAGATTTTCTGATTTGATTTTAGAGTCAACTTTCAACATTGCAATCTTTATGATGTCGGCGGCTGAACCTTGGATCGGTGCATTTAACGCTGCACGTTCTGCTATTTCCCTGCGTTGCCTATTTTCATGATTTAGATCCGGTAAATACCTTCTTCTGCCTAATATTGTTTGGGTATAGCCAAGTTCACGCGCCTGTTCTACAACTGTCTTTAAGTAATCCCTGATTCCACCAAATCTTTCAAAGTACTTGCCCATTAAGTCACTTGCCGATGCGGGATCAATATCTAGCTGTTGGGCAAGTCCGAATGAAGATAATCCATAAGCAAGTCCGTAAGACATAGCCTTAATGGTTCTTCGCATTTCTGCATCAACCTGATTCTTTTCAACGTTAAACACTTGCGATGCGACAGTTGAATGCAAGTCTTCACCAGATTTAAATGCTGCAATTAAACCTTTGTCGTCAGATAAATGTGCCATTATTCGCATTTCGATTTGACTATAATCTGCAGTCAATAAATCCAGGTAAGGCTTTTGTGCGACAAAACAATCTCTAATTTTTCGCCCCTCTTCGGTGCGAATCGGAATATTTTGCAAATTTGGATCTGTTGATGACAATCTTCCAGTCGCAGCCACAGTTTGTTGAAAATTTGTATGAATCCTGCCATCACTATCTACTGCACTTATTAGGCCGTCAATAGTGGTCATTAATTTGCTAGTCTCTCGAATTCTTAATAGGTGCTTAAGCAAAGGATGCTTTGTTTTCCCCGCCAACCACTCCAAACTTTCAGCATCAGTTGTGAAACCAGTTTTGATTTTCTTCGTTTTTGGTAGTTTCAACTCATCAAACAAAACAACTTGTAGCTGCTTCGGTGAGCCCACATTGAATTCATGTCCTGCTTCTTTGTATGCCATCTCGGTTTCATCGGCCACAATTTTTGTGAAATGTGCTGATAGTTGATTCAATTTTGCTTGATCTACCGCGATGCCAATCTCTTCTATTTGAGACAGCAGCAGCAAGGTAGGTTGCTCTAAATCCTCATACAAGCTCTGCATGCCTTTAGATTTAACTTCAGCAGTAAGCTCTTTTTGTAGTGCAAATATCCAGGCAGCCTGCTTAGGTTCGAAATGTGAAAAGAGATCCTCTGAACTGGCTACTTGACCTAAAATTCTTTCAGCAAGATCACTTAAACTTAAATTTCTGCTTCCGGGATTACACAAGTATGCCAATAATTCGATATCTGATTCCACGCCAGATAGTCCTAAGTTCTTCAAAGCTATTTTCGATGCATGTACATATTTTGCTAATTGTGGCTTTGAAATCCAATCACCAATTTTACTGCTTCGCACATAATAAACTTCAGTATCACTTGTTGCTACCGAGTAACCAAGCAATTTTTCTTCTTCGTAATCAAAAGCGATTGCAATGGGTTTGGTAAATTTCTCGAGTAATTTACTTAATTCCTCAACACTTACCTCTGAAACTTTTATTGACACTTCTTTCACAACAGCACCACCCGCCTGTGGGAGAGATTGAAGTCTTTCCTTAAGGGCACGAATCTCCATTTTTTCAAAGAAGCTATTCATCAAATTAGCATCGAATCCCAACCAATTTAGATCTTCAATTTGAACTTTTAAATCTAGATCGTCTAGCAAATGTGTAAGTTCACGATTTAATTTAATTACATCGACATTAGCCCTTAGTGAATCTCCCACTTTGCCCGTTATCTCTTTGGCATTAGCAAGTAATTTATCTAAATTTCCATAATCAGAGATCCATTTTGTTGCAGTCTTTTCACCAACACCCGGCACTGATGGCAAATTATCACTTGGATCTCCGCGAAGTGCCGCGAAGTCTGGATACTGCGCAGGTGTTAATCCATATTTTTCTAATACTGCATCAGGCGTCATTCTTGACATCTCAGTCACCCCTTTTTTGGGGTAAAGAACAGTTGTATTTGGATTTACAAGCTGAAAGGAATCTCTGTCACCAGTACAAATCAGAACCTCATATCCATTTTTTTCAGCTGATTTTGCGAAGGTAGCGATAATGTCATCAGCTTCATAACCTTCCATTTCAAAATGTTTTATACCAAAACAATCAATCATTTCATTTACAAATGACATTTGGGATCGAAATTCATCAGGAGTAGAGGCGCGATTGGCTTTGTAATCAGGAAATAACTGAGTTCGAAATGTCTTCCTTGAAACATCAAAGGCAACTGCGATATGTGAAGGTTTTTCTTCTTTAATTAAATTTATTAACATTGACGCGAAACCATAAATTGCATTAGTTGGTTGACCACTTGAGGTTTTAAAGTTTTCGGCCGGTAAAGCATAAAAGGCTCTATAGGCCATCGAATGGCCGTCAATTAGCAATAAACGCTTCTGATCGGTAGTCATATTGGGATTCTAATTGCCATCTCAGGTTAAACTTGAGCATATGACCGACTATTTGGAATTGATTCGCGAGCGAGGATCTGGCGCCCTCGACAAGAAAATGGGTATTGAAATAATCGAAGCCTCACCAAGCCGACTAGTTGGAACTATGCCAGTTGAAGGAAACACGCAACCAATTGGATTACTGCATGGCGGTGCAAATGTAGTTCTTGCAGAAAGTTTAGGTTCCATTGGAACGCAACTTCATGCTGGTCCTAATCGCAGAATTGTTGGGGTTGACATAAATGCCACACACCATAAATCTGCAACTTCAGGAATTGTCACAGCAGTTGCAACCGCCGTTACTCTCGGAAAAACTCTGTGTTGTTACGAAGTGGAGATTACAAACGACAAGGGTGAGCGCACTTGTAGCGCTCGAATTACTTGCTTGATATTGGCCGAACGGTAACTATCTATCTGGGGCTGACTCAGGCGAGATGACAGCTTGAGCAACTTGCTTCATTGAAATTCGTCGGTCCATAGCGGTTTTTTGAATCCAGCTAAAACTTTCAGGCTCAGTTAAACCCATGGCTTTCATCAATATCCCTTTAGCTCTATCAATAATCTTGCGAGTTTCCAATCTCTCATACAAATCAGCAACCTCATCCTCCAAGCTTTTCATTTGACGGTGCCTGCTGATTGCAATTTCGATTGCTGGAACTAAGTCAGAGATTGAAAATGGTTTAACTACATAAGCCATAACTCCCGCATCTCGTGCGCGTTCAACTAACTCTCGCTGACTAAAAGCGGTCAACATAAGCACTGGCGCCAAAGTAATAATCTGCTCGGCAGCAGTAATTCCATCCATCTCTGGCATTTTTACATCTAAAATTGCTAAATCGGGTTTAAATTTCTTGGCTAACTCAATCGCCACCGCACCATTTTCAGCTTGCGCGACAACTTCATAACCAGATTCAGTAAGCATCTCAACAAGATCTAGGCGGATGATAGTTTCATCTTCAGCAACCAGAATTCTTATTTTTTTATTTTCTGTGTTCATGTGCCTCGAGTCGGATTCGAACCGACACTATACGGTTTTTGAGACCGTCCTCTCTACCGTTGGAGTACCGAGGCGAATTACCGTACTAGTTTATAGTGGATATCTTTTAATACTAAATTACTTGCGATAAGCAGGCGCGACGCCGCCAACTGCATCGCCAATTTTATGAACTCTCATGGCATTTATTGATCCAGGTATTCCCGGAGGGGAACCAGCAACAATCAAAACCAAATCGCCAAGATTTACTCGTTTGGCATTAATCAAAATAGTATCAACCTGCATAACCATTTCATCGGTGTGGTTTACAACTGGTGTTAACAAAGATTCAACACCCCAGGAAAGAGCCAGACGATTATATGTTCCAGTATCAGGCGTTAGGGCCAACATTGGTATAGGCGAACGCAACCTGGACATACGTCTTGCTGAATCACCACTTTGCGTGAAAGCAACTAAATATTTTGCGCCAACAGTTAGGCCAACCTCAGTTGCAGCTTTTGTAATTGCTCCGCCCTTTGTTGCTGGTGAGTGCTTTAAAGGTGGGATTTGATCTAGAGCAATCTCTTCAGTTCGTTCAATAATACGGGCCATAATTTTTACAGATTCAATGGGAAATTCACCAACGCTAGTTTCACCTGAGAGCATTAATGCATCCGCACCATCCAAAACTGCATTTGCACAATCTGTTGCTTCAGCACGGGTGGGTTGTGAATTACTAATCATTGAATCAAGCATTTGAGTCGCCACAATTACCGGTTTGGCGGACTCACGAGCCATAGTTATGCAACGTTTTTGCACCATCGGCACGTCTTCGATTGGCAACTCCACGCCTAGATCACCACGAGCAACCATGATTCCATCAAATGCGTCAACAATCTCCTGCAGATTTGCCACTGCTTGTGGTTTTTCAATCTTTGCAATTACTGGAATCCGAATTCCAACCTCATCCATAATCTTATGAACATCTTTTACATCACTAGCATTTCTTACAAAGGAAAGTGCAATAAAGTCAGCCCCTGCTTTTAAGCCCCATCTTAAATCTGCAGCATCTTTCTCAGACATGGCAGGCACAGATACAGCAACGCCAGGTAAATTCAAACCCTTATTGTTACTAACGGCTCCTGGTTGAATAACCTTTGTAACAACATCATTTCCATTAACTTCAGAAACTTCCACAGTTACTTTGCCATCATCAATCATTATTTTGTCACCAATTTTGCAATCACCAGGTAAACCTTTATAGGTTGTACTCACTCGATCTTTTGTGCCCTCAATATCTTCTGTGGTGATAGTAAATTTGTCGCCCCGAGATAAATCATGTGGACCATTTTTAAATCTTCCAAGCCTTATCTTTGGTCCCTGTAAATCAACTAAGATAGCAATCGCTTTATTGGCTTTCTTAGCAACTTCTCGAACGTTATCTAATCTCTTTTGATGTTCTTCGTGCCCGCCATGTGAAAGGTTTAATCTAGCCATATTCATGCCAGCATCTATTAGTTCGGTTATTTTTTCGACCGATTCAACAGCTGGTCCGATGGTGCAGACAATTTTCGCGCGGCGCATATGAAAAACCCTAAACCATCAAAGGGCGAGCAGTTGGTTCAATTGGATAAGGCAACTGCGTGTTCCCTGTTAAGTACTTATCAATCGCTGCTGCGGCACTTCGCCCCTCAGCAATTGCCCAAACGATCAAAGATTGACCACGACCGGCATCCCCGCACACAAAAACGCCATCACTATCAGTTGAGTACTCATGATCTCGAATAATGTTTCCTTTTTCATCTAATTTAACCTCAAGCTGATCAAGTAATACGTTTTTTTCTGGCCCAGTGAAACCAAGTGCAAGAAATACCAAATCCGCTGGAATCTCTTTTTCACTTCCTTGAACAGGTTGAAATTTTCCGTTTACTAATTCAGTTTCAACTATCTTTATTGCTCTTAAGTTTCCAGAAGCATCTTTCAGAAATTCTTGAGTAGACACAGAGTAAATTCGTTCCCCAGCTTCTTCATGAGCACTACTTACTCGATACACCATTGGATATGTCGGCCAAGGTTGCGTATCAACTCTTTCTTCAGATGGTCTTGGCATAATCTCTAACTGAGTGACTGATGCAGCACCTTGTCTGATAGCTGTTCCTAAACAGTCTGCTCCGGTATCACCGCCGCCTAAAATCACAACATGCTTTCCCTCTGCATTTATCTCTACAGGAGCGGTCAACTCACCAAGTGCTTGTTTGTTTCCCCAAGGCAAGTACTCCATAGCTTGATAAACACCTTTTGCATCACGACCTGGAATATCAAGATCACGCCAATTTGTAGCACCAACTGCAATTACTACCGCATCATATTTACTGCGAAGCGTTGATCCAGTTATATCTTTACCAACATTTACGCCGGTTCTAAATCTTGTCCCCTCTTGCTCCATTTGGTAAAGCCGTCGATCAACAATTGCTTTTTCCATTTTAAATTCTGGAATTCCATAACGTAATAGGCCTCCAATTTTCTCAGCTCGTTCATAAACCACCACGGTATGTCCGGCTCGGGTTAATTGTTGCGCTGCGGCTAATCCAGCAGGTCCAGAGCCAATTACCGCCACAGTTTTTCCTGACAAACGATCTGGAATTAGAGGAACAATTCTTTTTTCAAGAAATGCCTCTTCAATTGTCCTGAGCTCTACTTGTTTAATGGTCACCGCTTCGGCATTACAACACACGCAGTCTCACAAGGTGCTGGGCAGAGCCGCCCGGTAAATTCTGGAAAATTATTTGTTGCGTGCAGGCGATCAATCGCCTCAGGTTTTTCCCCACGCCAAATAAGATCATTCCATTCTGGAATCAAATTACCTAGTGGGCATCCTTGATGACAAAACGGTATGCCGCAGTCCATACACCTGCCAGCTTGTTTTTGTAGATGTGAAAACTCCTGCTCCTGGTAAACCTCTTTCCAGTCTTTTATACGAACTTCCACAGGTCTGCGTTTTGGCAACTCACGTGGTGTATTAATAAAACCTTTTGGATCAGCCATTTATCTCCGCCATAACCGCGCTATCTACCGGCAAACCTTCGCGTTGTGCTTTAGCCATGACTTCCAAAACTCTTGCATAATCTCTAGGCATTATCAAAGTTATTCGACTCTTATTCTTTTCCCAATCAGCCAATAGTTCTTTAGCTATCTGTGATCCAGTTTCCACAAAGAAGTTAGAAATACTGCCCCTTACAAACCCTTCTTTATCTGCAGGTACTGAGAGTAAATCAACCATCTCAGTGTTTACTAGCGATGGTTGCAAATCTAATACAAAGGCCATTCCCCCTGACATACCGGCTGCAAAATTACGTCCAGTAGATCCGAGCACAATTACCGAACCACCAGTCATGTACTCACAGCCATGGTCGCCCACACCTTCCACGATTGCATGCGCACCAGAATTTCGTACACAAAATCTTTCTCCTACTACTCCTGAGATCATGATCTCCCCGGATGTAGCTCCGTAGCCAATTACATTTCCTGCGATTACATTTTGATTTGATTTAAATCTGGCTTTTTCATCAGGTCGAATTATCACTCGCCCACCAGATAATCCTTTTGCGACATAATCATTACTATCGCCATAAAGTCTTAATGTCAGGCCAGATGGAATAAAAGCACCAAATGATTGACCAGCCGAACCGTGAAAAGTTATATCAATCGT
>JBEAVA010000109.1:0-3326 GCA_041161165.1 Actinomycetota bacterium | reverse complement strand
CTGACGTACTTAGCAGCCGCAACAATTCCAACAGATGTTGGTGCAACGATTACCTTAACGTTTGGATACTTCTGGATAAGTCCCTGAGTCTCAGTTGTTGACTCTTCTGGCTTATCTAGACCGTAAGCAGTTGCAACTACCTTTACATTTGGATAGTTAGCTGCAAGCTCCTTCTTCATGAAGTCAATCCATACATTCTGGTTTGTTGCATCTGGAGTTGTTGAAAGAATTGCGATATCTCCAGCGCCACCAGCTAGATCAGAAGCAGACTTAGCAAGAGCTTGTCCGATACCTTCTGATGATGCTTGGTTAACGAATACTGAACGACCATCTTGTGCAACATCTGAATCGTAAGTAACAACTGTTACACCCTTGTCCATTGCATCCTTAAGAGCAGGAACTAGAGCATCTTTGTCGTTAGCTGCAACGATCAATACGTTGTAACCAGCTTGTACAGCTGCGTTAATTTCTTTTACCTGTGCGGCAGCAGTGATTTCAGTTGGGCCCTTGTAGGCACACTCTGCACCAAGCTCAGCACATGCACGTTGAACACCCTTATCAGCTGCTTGGAAGTAGCCGATTGTTCCTAATTTAGGAATGTGAGCGATCTTTAGTGCATCGCCTGAACCACCGTCAGATGATGAACTGCAACCAGCAAGAAGAACTGCTGCTGCAAGTACGGAGAGAACTTTTTTCAAAGTATTTCCTTTCGTTGATAGTTACAAAATTATTTAATTTTGCAACACGTGCCTAGGAAAGTAGCTACGACTCCTAGGAGCGCTGGGCAAACTTAGTATTGCCTGGGAAGTACTGGCAAGTTGAATTTATAACGATTAGGCGTCAAAAGCCCTAACCCATCACCAATCCGCCGTTTACATTGATGGCAGCTCCGGTTACATAAGAGGCCTGCTCAGAGGCTAGGAAATTGATCATGCTAGCCACCTCATCCGGCCGACCCAATCGATTTAATGGTGTTTGAGATAACCACTCATCTAATCGACCAATAGAGCGATCTGCAATCATCTTTGTTTCAATTCTTCCTGGCAACACCGCATTAACTGTGACACCACTTGCGCCATACTCTTTTGCAGCAGAGTAGGTAAGACCAAGTAAACCTGCCTTAGCAGTTGCATAATGCGCGTGATTGGCAGAACCAGTTAACGCAACCTGGGATGAAATATTAATTACTCTTCCCCATTTTTTACTCACCATACTTGGCGCGCATGCTCTAATTAATTTAAAGGCAGCGGTTAAATTTATATTTATTGCTTCATCCCAAAGTGCATCACTCATTTGGATAATACTTGCATCACTCATTACCCCAGCGTTATTAATCAAAATATCAATATCACCTAGCTTTTGCTTAACCTGGGCAACTAAATTTTCAGCATTTCCTGTTTGGGATAAATCCGCCTGAAAGATCTCAACCTTAAAACCTTTATCATTTAATTGATCGGCAATTTGTTTTGCCTCTTTTTCACTCCTTGAGTACTGCAAGGCAACAGTTATTTTTTCTTCAGCTAAAGCTTTAACTGTGGCTGCGCCAATTCCAGTAGCACCCCCGGTTACTAATGCCACTTTCACTTTAAGCCACCACTTTTCATAAAATTATCCATTACCTCTTTGTTTGCAATCCGATTTGGTATCTCACCTTTACGTAAGCCTAATAGATCATCGACCACCATTTTTGAGTGATGGGCAACCACCTGCCTAGAAGCACCGGCAAGATGTGGGCTTAAAACCACATTTGCTAATGATCTAAATTCAGAATCACCTGGCAGCGGCTCAGTTGGATAAACATCAAGAGCTGCTCCGGCAATCGCACCTGTTTTTAAAACCTTTAATAACGCCTGGTAATCAACCAGAGCAGCACGGGCGGTATTAATAAAGTAAGCAGATGGCTTCATAAGTTCAAAGTACTTAGTGCTAAATAAGCCAGAGCTCTGCTTTGTAACCTTGGCTGCCATCACCACAAAATCACTCATCTTTGCTAACTCATCTAACTCCACACTTTTTATTGAAATCTTTGATAATTGATCTGCCTTTGCATATGGATCAAATGCAATTACCTGCATCCCTAATGCAATCACTCGCTCGGCAATCTCCTGTCCAATAAAGCCGGCGCCAACTAAGCCAACTGTTTTACCCAATAATTCATCCCCTTGAAATCTTTGAAAAGGGGCCTTTGGATCAAGGCTCCATTCAGAGGTAATACCTTTTCTATCCCCTGCCTTATCTGAATAGGAAACTGAGGTTAATTCATCGGTGTAACGAAGCAGGTGATGGGTAGTTGGAATACCTCTGGCAATTGAGATCATTAAACCTAAGGTGTATTCAGCAACTGCAACTGCATTTCTACCTGGAGTAAACAACACTGGAATATTTCTAGCTGTGGCCGCATCAATATCTGTATTTGCTGCTGGTTCATTTCGACAAGCTGCAATTATCTTCAAACTTTTAGCGGAGTTAATTACCTCATTAGTAATACTTTCAAACTCAATGATTGCAACCTCAACATCTGCTAATTTACTTATTAACTCATCCTTTGCCATCTTCTGACCCGTTAGCGCAAAGCCGCCTTGCTCAACTTTAAATCCAGCAGCAGTTAGCCGATTGATCTCAGATTTTTCCATTCGGGCGGTAATAAATGTTTTCATCTATTTAACCTTATAAGAAGCGGTAGGGGCTGACTTATCAAACTCATCCTTTATAGATTCATAAAGGGATCGAAAGCGGGCGTAACGTTCCTGGTAATAGGTATGCACCTTTTGATCTGGAGTAAACCTTGATTCAATCTTTACATTTGTTTTTAAAGTTTGCCTAATATCTTTAAACATCCCAGCACCCATGCCAGCAAGGTAAGCATCCCCAACTGCGGCCCCAACTGAATCCTCTAAAACAGCAATTGGCATACCCAATACATCTGCCTTTATTTGATTCCACAACCCACTCTTACTTCCGCCACCAATACTTCTTATCTCATCAATTTTTATGCCAGCTGCTTTACCAATCTCAACATTGTGAGCCAGAGCAAAGGCAGTTCCCTCCAACACCGCTCTAAACATCATCGCCGGTGTTGTTGTTAAAGGATTGGCGATCTCTCACCCATCATGTAAGGCAAAAAGATTAAGCCTTCAGAACCTGGTGCAACATCTTGGGCATCCTTTGAGAGCTGCTCAACTGATTGTTCACCTTTTAAAATATTTTGTTGCAGCCAAGCCACACTGGCACCAGATGCCACCATCGCACCTAATCGAAGTTGTCTGCCACTAATTGCATGTTCAATTGCCACAAAAGCATCATTAAAATTATTTCCATCAGTTGGC
>JBEAVA010000108.1:0-3256 GCA_041161165.1 Actinomycetota bacterium | reverse complement strand
CCTAATAAGAAGGCACCAAATACAGCTGCTGCAATTAATAAAGCTGAGTAAACAGCAGACTCAAAACCAACTGAAACACCAGCAAGAATTACTGTTGCTGCCCCTGTCTTTGAAGAGGCTGCCACATCATTTACCGGGCGCTTGCCAACCTCAGTAAAGAAGCCGGTTAGTACTTGAATAGCTGCAGCTAGTGCAATACCAATTAATACTGCTCCTAATGCAAATACTCTTGGATTAATATCAATAGCTTGAGCCTCAGCAGACAAACCTGACATATTCATTAATGAATCTGGCAGGTATGTAAAGGTTGCAAAGCCAACTAAAACTGCGCTAATAATTGCACTGGTAAAGAAGGAACGATTAATCGCATTCATAGCAGTTTTATCACTCTTGCGCAGTTTGGTTAAGAAAATACCTAGGACAGCGGTGATAATGCCAATTGCAGGCACGATTAATGGATAAATAAGGCCAGCATCACCAAATCCTGCTTTTCCAAGAATTAAAGCCGCTACCAGTGTTACTGCGTAGGACTCAAATAGATCAGCTGCCATTCCAGCACAATCTCCAACATTGTCGCCAACATTATCTGCAATAGTTGCAGCATTTCTTGGGTCATCCTCTGGAATTCCCTTTTCAACCTTTCCAACTAAATCTGCACCAACATCAGCAGCCTTAGTGAAGATACCGCCACCAACGCGCATAAACATTGCAAGCATCGCTGCGCCAAAACCAAAACCTTCAAGAACTGCTGGTGCATTTTCTTTGTAAATAATTACAACAAGGGATGCTCCTAATAGTCCAAGTCCAACAGTTGTCATACCAACAACGCCACCAGTGCGGAATGCAATCTGAACTGCACGCTCTGCAGATTTCTTACGAGCCGCCTCTGCAACGCGAACATTTGCTCTTACCGCTAGCCACATACCGTTATAGCCAACTAGGGCTGAAAAGCCTGCGCCAACTAAGAAAAATATTGAACGGCCAATTTTGATATCAGTCTCACCAGGGAGTGCAAATAACAAAACAAAAACTATTGCCACAAAAACGGAGAGTGTTTTAAATTGGCGAGATAGATAAGCCGCAGCACCCTCTTGAACAGCTGCTGCAATCTCCTGCATCTTTGCTGTGCCCTCATCTTGGGCCAGTACCTGTGCCCGAAGGGCAAAGGCGATGGCAAGTGCTGCCAGTGAGATTCCTAAAATTACATATACATAGGTGAGATTAGTTCCGCTTACTTGGACAAGATTCAATGAACTCTCCTTGGGTAGGGCTCAACTTTGAGCACTTGACTGACGACGGGCGAGTTTACGCATACTGGCTCCCCTTTTTACAAATAAAGAGGTATGCCGTGGATAAATCACGCTTAATTTACCCATCTTGGGCAGATACCCTGACCCCCAAGATGAATTTATTTGATGCCCACTCAATAGTGACCGATCTTGGCTTGATTGGAATTTTGGCAATTTTATTTGCTGAGACGGGTCTATTAGTTGGCCTAGCTTTTCCCGGTGACTCCCTTTTATTTGTAGCAGGCATTGCAGCCTCTGGAACAGGAGCTGCCCTTTTAAATGGAAATCAATTGCCAACCTTAGAGTTATTTATTGGCGCGCCAATTGCTGCAATAACTGGTTCATTTGTTGGCAGGTGGTTTGGCGCAAAGTATGGCCGCAAATTATTTGATCGACCAGATGGCAGGTTTTTTACCCAGGCCAGGGTTGTGCAAACTGAAAAATGGTTAGAAAAATATGGAATTGGTAAAGCATTAATTTTGGCAAGATTTATTCCTTTTGTCAGAACTTTAATCAATCCAATGGTTGGTGTAATAAATATCCCAACTAAGGTGTTTATGTTTTGGAATATTGTGGGCGCAATTATTTGGACAGATGGAATCATTTTACTTGGATACTTGTTGGGTGAAAAAATTGAAGGATCAGTAGATAAATTCTTGCTACCGATTATTGGATTAATTATTGCACTTAGTTTGTTGCCGATAGCGATCGAGATTTATCGGGAGAGAAAGCGCAAGCACCAATGAAGGTGTTGCATATTATTACCAGAATGAACACAGGCGGTCCTGCTGTTTTCTTAGATCACTTAACAAATGCTATGAATGATTTAGGTACACAATCAACAATTGCATATGGATATTGTGAATCAAATGAAACTGACTTTACTCAAACTCATAAACTTAGTACCCCACTTTTAAAAATCAATACTTTGCATAGATCATTAAGCCCGATTGATGATTTAAGAAGTTTTCGCAGATTAAGAAGACTAATTAAGGAAATAAAGCCAGATTTAATCAACACACACACCTCTAAAGCAGGTGTGCTTGGCAGGCTTGCAGCCAAATCTGTAAGTAGAAAATTGCCAGTAGTTCATACATTTCATGGCCATTTAATTTATGGTTATTTCGCTCGTTATAAATCTTGGGTTTTTACGGTAGTTGAAAAAATTATGGGTAAATACACAGATGCTGCCGTTGCTGTCACTAGTGAAACCAAACAATCATTAACAAATCTTGGGATTGGTAAAAAGCTTTTATGGAAAGTTATTCAGATTGGAATCCCTGTAAAAACCACTAAATCAAATCAAGGACAAAATGGTGTATTTAACTTGCTCTGGGTTGGACGCTTTACCGATATCAAAGATCCAAAATATGCAATTGAGGTAGTTAAGCAACTTTCAAAAGCATCGCCAAACAATTTTTCTCTCACTATGGTCGGAGAAGGTGAATTGTTTTCCGATATAAAGATGGAAGCCAAAAATCTGCCAATTACATTTACTGGATGGCTTACTGCTCCATTTGAAAACATAACTGATTTTGATCTCCTCCTAATTACTAGCAAGAATGAGGGCTTGCCACTAGTTATGTTAGAGGCAGCAAATTACGGTAAGCCAACAATTAGTAATAATGTGGGTGGTATATCCGAGTTTATTTCTGATAATCAAACTGGTTATTCAACTGAAATAGATCCAAGAAAGATGGCCAATCGAATACTAGAAATTGCTTCAGATAAAAAATCACTTCACCAAATTGGATTGAACGCTAATAAATTATTGAGTGAAAAATTTTCAGTGACTAAAATGGCAGAAAATTACAAAGACTTATATATGCAATTAATGATTCGCAAGTAACTCTGCTTGCGCATCTTGTAAAATTTCACTTAAAGATTTGTTTGGCACCCAACCTAAAACTTGTTTAGCTTTTTCATTACTTGTCACCAATGCAAAACTATCACCGGCTCTCCTATCT
>JBEAVA010000107.1:0-3267 GCA_041161165.1 Actinomycetota bacterium | reverse complement strand
CTGCAAATTTACGAACGTTGAGTGACTGCGTCATGTGTATTTTCCTTCTTGTTGAGTTGATGGTTTTCCTTCATATGATTCGAGATCGCTTCAGATATTTCGATCAATGACTTCATTTGGGCTTGGGTTAGGACCTGGCTGAAACAGTGATTAATTTCCTTTGACTGTAGGGGAATAGCTGCTTCTGCAATCTTTCTTCCCTTAGCGGTGATGGAAACGTCAAAGCAGCGAGAATCATCTGCATTTCTTGACTTTTTAATTAAACCAGCCTCTTCCATTCTTGAGACCTGATGAGACATTCGACTTATTTCCCAGCCAAGTACACGAGCTAGTCGGTTCAGGTTCATATTTGGAAGTGATGATTCAGAGAGGGCGACGAGTACTACATATTCCGCTCCGGAAATTCCAGAATGGTTTGTTATTTGTCGACCAAGATGCGGAAGCAGGCTTGTGCCGATCTTATGGAACGCTCGCCAGGCCTTGGAGTCGAGCTCCTTCATTCCTTTTTGCGGCATAAGTGAAGTAAACCATAAATACTTGATGTGTCAAGTAATCGGATGACTGAGGAGTTGAAGAATTCGGCTTAGTGCGCCGCGCTCAAGGACTTTTTGCTGTTTAATGGATTCATGGATCTAAAGACCGCAGCACAACGTTACAAAGAGGCGACCGATCAATTCCTTCTGATTGTTGGTGAATTAAGCGAAGGTGAACTCGATGCATCAAATGGTGGAGGTTGGACGGCGCGTCAGGTAATTCATCATGTTGCAGATAGCGAAGCCCAGTCATATGCAAGGCTTCGGCGACTCATTGCAGAGCCAGGTACTCAAATTCAAGGTTATGACGAAGCTGGTTGGGGAGAGAATGAAACCCTTGGCTATAAAGATCTACCTATAGCTCACTCTATTGACGTCTTTAAGGCGGTTAGAGGTTCATCTCTTGAATTGATTAAACGACTCAAGCCGGAGCAATTAAATAATTCAGGCACACATAGCGAGAGCGGCGAGTACACAATTAAGAAATGGCTCGAAACCTACATCAATCATCCACTGGAGCATGCAGCACAGATCCGCGGGGGTATGTAGTGTCATTAAAATTGGTTTTGCTTCTTATTGCTTATTCGATTGGATTGGTTGCGATGGTCGCAGGTGAAGCAGACGACTCCCCTGGATTGCAGGGGTTGGGCCTTCTTTTAATTATTTTTGTTTCGTATTGGCGCTTTTGGCGAAATAAACGCAGGTAATTATCTAAACTGGTGCTATGACTGAGAAAAAGGTAATGGGTCCGGCTTCTTACTTTCCTTCGATTGAAAAGAAGTACGGAAAGCCAATTGAACACTGGATGAAAGAACTCAAGAAGGTTTCTAAGTTAGCCCATATGGAACAAGTCGCCCATCTAAAGGAGAAGTTTGAGATAGGGCATGGTCATGCCAATGCATTGGTTGCATATTTCAGGAAGAAGAATGGCCTTTGATTATTCTTGATTCTTATTTTGAAGAGGACAAGTAATTCGACAGGGAATCTAAGTAACTCTCCATACCCGCTTTTGCCTGCTCTGCTTGGCCTTCCGGCATTTGCCCAAATTGAGAGAACTTAACCCACGAACTGTTTGAGCGATCCTCAAAATTGAGGACAATTAGGTGTGATTCAGTATTAAAATCCTTAGAGTCGAACTCTTCCTTAGATTGGGTGTAATGCAAGGTGTGCTCAATCAGTTTGTGGTTCTCGATTTTTGTGTACTTGCCGAAGAAATAAGCCACAAAGCCATACTCAGCAACATCCACTCCGCAGGCCCATAAGCCCCCAACTTTTAAATCTGACTGGGTCGCACCAGGGATAGAGTTCAAAGCAGTGGGAAAGTACCAGGCTTCAAGTTTTTGGGGATCGGTCCAAGCAGACCAAAGATCAATGATTGAAACCGGATATTCGCGCTCGACGGAATAAAGAAGATTCTGCTGCATGAGTCAACTTTACCCTCAAAGCAGATACATTTGTTCACATCATGGATCGCGCAAAAGAGTTAGCAGCTATTAATCGAAAGATCATAAAGATCGACAAAGCCTTTACACCTGCCATTAAAAACCTAGCACCATGCACATTCGGACTCGAAAAGCCGACTGTCACTCATTATCAATCACTGATTCGGTCAGTAATTGCTCAGCAAGTGAGCACAGCAGCGGCACACACAATTTCTGGACGCTTGCAGGAGAAGTGCGGTGGCTCCATTACGGCGGCCAAGGTTGGCGCACTTTCCTTAAAAGAGCTTCAATCTGTGGGACTAACGGGGGCAAAGGTCCGAACCATAAGTGAGCTCACCGACGCGTCGCTATCGGGTGAAATAAATTTTCGAAAATTCACACATATGTCAGATGAAGAAATCATCAAAGAGCTAGTTCCCTTATTTGGAATTGGCCGTTGGACTGTCGAGATGTTCTTAATCTTTCACTTGGGTCGTTTAGATGTGTGGCCAATCGACGATCTTGCTGTACGCCGAGGTTGGGACAACCTGCATAGAAATACAGAAGCTATTAAGCCCAAGGCACTACACGCACTCGGAGAACCATTTGCCGGAATGAGAAGCGTTGTTGCTTGGTACTGCTGGAGAGCCTCTTAATTACTGATTAATGATGGCATCGTGGACATATTGCGCTAGGCCACGCACGCGTCCGTCGTAATACTCTTTAAAACGTGGATCCTCGATATACATCACAGCTAGATTTTTTTGCATTTCAACTGAACAATCGTAAAACCATTTAGTGATTGCTTCTCTGTGGGCGCGCACCGCTTCCTGAGTCTTGGGGGAATCGATCGGAAGTGAGTTACCAAATGCGTAAACAAATAATTCAGTAGCCGCCTCTTGATCTACCTTTGCAGCTTGAAAATCATCCTTTGAGTACTTGGAGGTTTTTGCCTGGGATTGACGGTAAGCCTCGGTATCTCCCCATCGCTCTTGAACCTCTTTTTCGTATTCACTCACAGCGACATTTTAGATCATTTATACTGCATTTATGCGCTTCTTAATATCTGTAATCGACACTCAAACTCGTCCACCTCATACGCCTGAAGAGATGAAGGCGATTGATGATTTCAATGACAAGATAGAAGATGCCGGACAACGCTTATTTGCATGTGGAATTGATTCTCCGGATAAGGCAGTGGTTTTTGACTCACGAAATGGTGCTGCGATATCAATCCCTGGCCCACATCACTCATCTGATGAATACTTCAGTGGTTTTTGGATTGTGAAGGTTGATTCATTGGAGACTGCTCA
>JBEAVA010000106.1:0-3279 GCA_041161165.1 Actinomycetota bacterium | reverse complement strand
GAGTAATTCCTCGACAATTCCTCGAGAAACTTAATTTTGAGGAAATTGAAACAAGAGGTTATGGTTTTCAGATAGAGATGGCTTTAAAAGCTATCACCGCTGGATTTAAAATTAAGCAGATACCGATTACCTTCGTGGAACGCGAGAATGGGTATTCAAAGATGAGTTTTGCAATCATCTGGGAGGCATGGTCGATGGTCACGATCTGGGCTATTCGCCGCTTGATTAATCGCCGATAATCTACATTATGTAAAGTAAAGAAGATTTAGTTGGAAGCCAGCTCCTCGATCGGCAAGCAACTACATACAAGATTTCGATCTCCATACACTCCATCTATTCGCCCAACTGTAGGCAGATATTTACCGCTCCTTCCAATGCCAAAACCTTCACCATTAGGAAAAGCAGCTATTTGGCGCGAATATTTACGATCCCAATCATCTCTGACGAGATCGCCAATTGTGTGAGGGGCATGGCGCAGCGGTGAATCTTCAATACTTATTGCACCAGATTCAATCTGAGCAATTTCACTTCTAATACTCTCCATAGCTGCTAAAAACCGATCTAACTCTCTTACATCTTCAGATTCGGTAGGCTCAATCATCATTGTTCCGGCAACTGGAAAACTTACTGTTGGTGCATGGAAACCATGATCCATTAAACGCTTTGCAACATCATCCACTGTAACCCCAGTTTTCTTTGTCAGATCTCGCAAATCAATTATGCATTCATGCGCTATATGACCATTTTGGCCACGGTATAGCACTGGAAAAAGCGGATCCAATTTCTTCGCTAAATAATTTGCAGATAAAATCGCAACCTCTGTGGCTTTGGTTAATCCTGCGCCACCCATCATTCGGATGTACATCCAAGAAATAGGCAAAATAGAGGCTGATCCAAAGGGCGCACTAGATACTGGCCCTGGGCCTGTTGCAGGCCCTGCTAATTTGTTAGCTGGATGGTTTGGCAAGAAAGGTGCAAGGTGGGATCGCGCAATAACTGGTCCAACTCCTGGTCCCCCGCCACCATGAGGAATACAAAATGTTTTATGTAAATTCAAATGCGAAACATCAGCGCCAAATTTTCCTGGCTTTGCAACACCAACAAGTGCGTTTAGATTCGCACCATCTACATAAACCTGACCACCTGCATCGTGAATCATCTCGCATATCTGAGAAATTGCAGATTCAAATACACCATGAGTTGAAGGATATGTAACCATTAAGGCAGCTAATGTATCTTTGTATTGCTCAATCTTAATTTTTAAATCGTCAATACTTACATTTCCATTTTCATCGCAGGCAATTACAATCACTTTCATGCCAGCCATCACCGCGCTGGCTGCATTTGTGCCATGAGCACTAGATGGAATCAGACAAATATCTCTAGTTTGTTCACCCTTACTATCAAGATAATTTCTGATCGCTAATAAACCTGCAAACTCCCCCTGTGAACCAGCATTCGGTTGTAGTGAAACAGTGTCATATCCAGTCACCGATACCAACCATTTACTTAACGAATCAATTAGTTTGGCGTATCCAGCAGACTGGTCAATTGGCGCAAAAGGATGAATTGAATTAAATGAGGGCCAAGTAATTGGAATCATCTCAGCAGTGGCATTAAGTTTCATTGTGCATGAACCTAGTGGGATCATGGTTCGATCTAATGCTAAGTCTCGATCAGAAAGCGATCTAATATATCTAAGCATCGAAGTTTCTGAATGATAAGTATTAAAAATTGGATGTGTTAAAAAATCGGTGCTGCGGGCTAATACAGATTGAATCTTTGCAATTGGAACGAGCCTGGCTTTGAAAAGATTCAAAAGAATATTCATATCTGCTGAAGTACTTTGTTCATCAAAACTTATTGCAAGGTTGTCTTGATCAACTAATCTTAAGTTAATACCTTCTTTTAGTGCATCTTTATAAATTTCTGTAGCATTTTTAGTGTTAACTAAAACCGTGTCAAAGATTTCATGAGTTCCAACTGCGTAATTAGATTCTTGCAAAGAATTTCTAAAATCATATGCCATCTTTTGAATGCCAGCTGCAATAGATTTCAAACCGGATGGTCCATGCCACATCGCATAAAAAGCTGATATAACTGCTAGTAATACTTGAGCGGTGCAGATATTTGATGTGGCTTTATCACGACGAATATGTTGCTCTCGCGTTTGCAATGCTAATCTGAAAGCTAAATTGCCATGAGAATCAACGGATTGACCAACCAAGCGACCTGGCAGAGATCTTTCCAAACCATTTCTAACCGCCATAAAACCCGCGTGTGGTCCACCAAATCCAACTGGCACACCAAATCGTTGGGCTGAACCAATTGCTATATCAGCGCCACACTCTCCTGGTGATTTGAAGAGGGTTAGAGCTAAAAGATCACAATCAACAATTGCCAAAGCATTTCTAGATTGAATTTTCTCAATGATTGGTTTTATGTTCTTAATTTCCCCAGTGGAATTTGGATATGCAATTATGGCCGCGAATATCTCCGCATCAACTGTGGACTTGAAGTCACTCTCAATTACCTTGATTTTCAATGGTTTAGCTCTTGTCTCGATCACAGCTTTAACATGTGGATGTAAATTGGAATCAATTACTAATGCTGCATCATCACTGCCTTGCCATACTCGACGCGCTAATGTCATCGCCTCTGCAGCAGCTGTTGCTTCATCAAGCATGGAAGCATTTGCAATTGCCAGCCCAGTTAAATCAGTTACCGCTGTTTGAAATGCGAAAATCGCCTCCAATCTACCCTGACTAATCTCAGGTTGGTATGGTGTGTAAGCGGTATACCATCCAGGATTTTCCAAAACATTTCTTAAAATTACATTTGGAGTAATCGTCCCGTAGTAACCAGAACCGATGAAGTTTCTCATTACTTTGTTTTCAGAAGCAATATCTTTGATTTCAGCCAATGCATCAACCTCAGAAATGCCGTGAGGTAAAGATTTTTCAATCTCGCCCTTGATATGAATATTTTCTGGCACAACCGCTTTGATAAATGAATCTAAATCCTTATATCCAAGTTCAAGGAGCATGGTTTGGATTTGATATTGGTTTGGTCCAATATGACGATCAACAAAATCTGATCGATGATTCATCACTCCCCCTTGACTTTATCTTGCGGGAAGTAATTTTAGTGTTTTTAGGCGCCTTTAAGCTTTCTGCGCTGAGCTAACTCATCGTTAGTTTCACCACTTATCACCATGGAACCATCTTCCAAACTCTCACCCTGCAAGTTTGATAAAGAGCCTTCAACCTCACTCCACAC
>JBEAVA010000105.1:0-3620 GCA_041161165.1 Actinomycetota bacterium | reverse complement strand
TTCTTAGGTGGCGGCACAATCCAAGCAAATGGTGGATTAGTTGCAGATTATTTAAAGGCAATCACTGGCGCATACCCAATTGGAACCGCTTCCTACGGTTTGGTATACCCAGAGTCAGCTAAAAAAGATCCAGAAAAACAAAAGATCGTAGCTGCTTGGCACACCTATCTATTAGAGCAATGTCCTAAGAAGTTCCCTGAGAAGGGCTATGTCCAGATCACTGGACCTTTGTATGACAAAGCAAAAGCACAGATTGCCAAAATCAAGTAATTAACTAACGTAAAACAAAACCCCCGCACATCCTAGAGTGCGGGGGTTTTTACATATTTGCGTAGTACCCCCTAAAAGTATGGAATTCACATATAACCTCTTTTTAACTCTTCACTTTATTGGACTTGCCGGCTTACTTGGCGGCTTATTAGCCCAGATCCCAAATAAGCCTAAGCAATTACAAAAATTGGTCATGCATAGTGCATTGTTGATGTTAATTGCCGGCCTTGTCATGGTTGGAATTAATCAGATGATGCATGCAGATGATCCAACGGTTGAGGTGTTAGACCATGTAAAAATTGCAATCAAAAGTACTGTATTAATTGTGATACTAGCTCTTGGTTACCTAAACATTAAAAAGAGTGAACTTTCAAATAAGGTTTGGGGATTAATGACCTTACTTGCTACGGCAAACATCTTTATTGCCGTCTTTATTTAAGTAATTGGATTAATCCCTTTAGGTAGGGTAAAATACGGGTTGTAGCTGTAACGAACCACAGATTGCTAGATAAAGATCTGCGTTACGGGTGTGGACTCCGGAGGACCCGGGCCACTTTTAAATACGCAAAGGGGTGGAATCCGGTTTACACCGGAGTCAGCCCATGCCAGCGATCAATCCAATTGTTTTAAACTCATTAGCAGATCTACAACCATCTTTATATTGGTTAGATGCTGATCCATTAGAGCCAAGCTCTCACTCTGCCTTAACAAGTGATATTCAAACTGATCTTTGCATTATTGGCGCCGGTTACACCGGACTTTGGACGGCGCTATTAGCAAAGGAGCGAGATCCAAATCGTGATGTAGTAATTATTGAGATGCGTGAGACTGGAAATGGGGCCTCTGGTAGAAATGGTGGATTTTGTAACGCATCTTTAACCCATGGATTTGTTAATGGTTACACCCGCTTTCCCGATGAGATGGCGGTAATTGAAAAGTTGGGAAGAGAAAATCTTGATGCGATTGAGGAGACGATAAAGAAGTACAAAATTGATTGTGATTTTGAAAGAAATGGTGAACTACGGGTAGCAGTTGCCCCATGGCAGATGGATGGTTTAAGGCAGGAGGCGATTGCTAGAAATAAAACTGGAGATCATGTTGAGGTATTAGATAAAGATCAGATTAGAGCATTAGTTAACTCACCAATTTATGAAGGTGCACTATTTGATCATGATGGAACTGCTTTAGTAGATCCAGCCAGATTAGTTTGGGGTCTTGAGAAGGCTTGCCTTTCTTTGGGGGTTAAGATCTATGAAAACTCTAAAGTTGAGGAGTTAATAGATGATGGGGATCATGTTGTTGTTAAGAGCGCTTATGGATCAATTAAGGCAAAGAAGGTTGCACTTGCCACAAATGTTTATACACCCCTAATAAAAAGTGTTAAAAAGTATGTAATTGCTGTTTATGACTTTCAATTAGTAACGCAGCCGTTAACAACTGAGCAGTTAGAAAGTATTGGTTGGAAAGGTCGGGAGGGATTATCCGATGCTGGGTATCAATTCCATTACTACCGGTTAACTAAAGAGAATGAGATTTTATGGGGTGGCTATGACGCGGTTTATAACTACGCAGGAAAGGTTCGCCAGGAATATGAAACACGTCCTGAAACCTATGCAAAGCTTGCTACCAATTTCTTTAAAACCTTTCCCCAATTAGCTGGTATTAAATTCACCCATGGTTGGGGTGGGGCGATTGATACCTGCTCACGATTTTCACCATTTTGGGGACAAGCATTTGATGACAAGGTTGCATATGTTCTTGGCTATACCGGCCTTGGAGTTGCCACAACTCGTTTTGGTGCATCGGTAATGCTTGATTTACTAGATGGGGTTGAAAGTGAAGCAACGCAGTTGTCTATGGTTAAACACAAACCAATTCCATTTCCGCCAGAGCCATTTAGATTCTTATTTATCAGGCTGACTCAATGGTCAATTACTAAGGCAGATAAGAATGGTGGCAAGCGAAATCTTTGGCTTCGCCTTTTAGATCGACTTGGTTTGGGCTTTGACTCTTAAATAAATAAAAGATTCTTACTTTCGCTTACTAGAACCATCCTTTGCCATCAGCAAAATGATCAAGATGGCAACTGCGGTAAGGATTGCTTCCATTACAAAATTCTATCAATTTAAATTTCCCAATTAATGCGATCTTCTACCAAAAGCGCGCCTGGCAGGAATCGAACCTGCGACCTACTGCTTAGAAGGCAGTTGCTCTATCCGACTGAGCTACAGGCGCATTATTTGAACGGGGTAAGTCTACCGATCACAACAGGTAAGGTTTGACCCTATGGCTGAGTTTATTTACACGATGAAAAAGGCGCGCAAAGCGCATGGCGACAAAGTAATTCTTGATGATGTCACCTTGATGTTTTTGCCTGGCGCCAAGATTGGTGTGCTCGGACCAAATGGAGCTGGTAAATCAACAGTTCTGCAAATCATGGCAGGTCTGCAACAACCATCAAATGGTGAGGCGTATTTAACTCCTGGTTACTCAGTTGGAATCTTGTTGCAAGAGCCACCATTAAATGAGGATAAAAATGTTTTGGAGAATGTGCAAGAGGGTGTGGCAGAGACAATTGGATTATTAAATAGATTTAATGCAATCAGTGAAGAGATGGCAAATCCAGAGGCTGATTATGACAAATTGTTAGCTGAGATGGGCACCTTGCAAGAGCAGTTAGATCATCGCAATGCTTGGGATTTAGATTCACAATTAGAACAAGCTATGGATGCACTTCGCTGCCCACCACCGGAGGCTGATGTGAAGGTTTTATCAGGTGGTGAGCGCAGACGAGTTGCATTATGTAAATTGCTATTACAAAAGCCAGATTTACTTCTCCTTGATGAGCCAACAAACCATTTAGATGCCGAATCTGTTCTTTGGCTTGAGCAACATTTAAGTAAGTATGAAGGAACTGTGGTGGCAATTACCCACGATAGATACTTCTTAGACAATGTTGCCCAATGGATCCTGGAGTTAGATCGAGGACGTGCTTATCCATATGAAGGAAATTACACAACATATTTAGAGACTAAAGAAGCTCGCATGAAGGTGGAAGGCCAAAAAGATGCCAAGCGGGCAAAGCGATTAAAAGAGGAGCTTGAGTGGGTAAGAATGAATGCCAAGGGCAGACAGACAAAATCTAAAGCACGTCTTGCTCGCTATGAAGAGATGGCAGCAGAGGCTGATAAAACGCGCAAGTTAGATTTTGAAGAGATTCAAATCCCACCAGGACCTCGGCTTGGTGATGTTGTTGTTGAATGCCAAAACTTAGTTAAAGGTTTTGGTGATCGGATATTGATTGATGATCTCTCCTTTACCTTGCCACGTAATGGAATTGTTGGCGTAAT
>JBEAVA010000104.1:0-3299 GCA_041161165.1 Actinomycetota bacterium | reverse complement strand
TCGATCGGCAAGCAACTGCATACCAAATTTCTATCCCCGTAAACACCATCAATACGACCAACAGTTGGCAAATACTTTCCATTTCTGCCGATACCAAATGCTTCACCAGTCGGAAATGCTCCTTTTTCGCGTGAATATTTGCGATCCCAATCATCCCTGACTAGATCTCCTATGGTGTGAGGTGAAAAACGCAATGCAGATTCTTCGATAGTTATCTCGCCTGCTTCAATCTCTGCAATCTCTCCTCTAATGCTTTCCATTGCTGATATAAAAAGATCCAACTCTCTAACATCTTCGGATTCGGTAGGTTCAATCATCATTGTTCCAGCTACTGGGAAACTCACTGTCGGTGCATGGAAGCCGTGATCCATCAAACGTTTAGCAATGTCATCTACTGTTACGCCTGTTTTTTTGGTTAACTCTCTTATATCGATAATACATTCAT
Source organism: Actinomycetota bacterium (assembly GCA_041161165.1). Taxonomy (GTDB): domain Bacteria; phylum Actinomycetota; class Actinomycetes; order Nanopelagicales; family Nanopelagicaceae; genus Nanopelagicus. Next base: position 2,854 of record JBEAVA010000104.1, on the reverse strand, counting down.
GAGCTATGTGTCCGTTTTGGCCTTTATACAAAATTGGAAATGATGGCTCTAATTTCATCGCTAGATAATTTGCTGACAAAATTGCAACCTCTGTGGCTTTAGTTAATCCCGATCCACCCATCATTCGTATATACATCCATGAAATCGGCAGAATTGAGGCAGAACCAAAAGGAGCACTTGAAACAGGGCCTGGACCAGTTGCAGGACCAGCAGCTTTGTTTGCTGGATGATTTGGTAAAAATGGTGCTAAATGAGATCGGGCGATCACAGGTCCTACCCCTGGACCCCCACCACCATGCGGAATACAAAAAGTTTTATGAAGATTCAAATGAGAAACATCTGCACCAAATTTTCCAGGTTTGGCAACGCCAACGAGAGCATTCAGATTTGCTCCATCAACATATACCTGTCCCCCAGCATCATGAATCATCTCGCAAATCTGAGATATCGCTGATTCAAATACTCCATGTGTAGAAGGATAAGTAACCATTAGCGCTGCTAACTCGCTCTTGTATTCAGATATCTTATTCTTTAAATCCTCTAAACTCACATTTCCATTCTCATCACAAGCTATAACGATAACTTTCATGCCTGCCATAACGGCACTTGCAGCATTGGTTCCATGCGCACTGGAAGGAATCAAACAGATGGTTCTATTCTGCTCACCTTTACTATCTAAGTAATTTCTAATTGCCAACAAACCTGCAAACTCTCCCTGCGATCCAGCATTAGGTTGCAGTGAAACTGCGTCATATCCAGTTACGGAAGTTAACCATTTACTCAGTGACTCAATTAGTTCAACATAACCCTGAGTTTGTTCGATTGGCGCAAATGGATGAATAGAATTGAATTCTGGCCAAGTAATCGGAATCATTTCTGAAGTTGCATTAAGTTTCATTGTGCATGAACCTAGTGGGATCATTGTTCGATCCAATGCTAAATCTCGATCAGATAAGGTCCTGATATAACGCAACATTGAGGTTTCTGAATGATATGTATTAAAAATTGGATGGGTTAAATACGAAGTGTTTCGAGTAAATCTAGTTGAGCTGTTTTTGGCATTAATGATCTCTGCCTTAAACACCTTAAGTAAATCCTGTAGATCTTCTTCGCTTGTTTGTTCATCAAAACTTACAGCTACTTCATTATTGCTTATTAATCTTATATTCATGCCCGCTTTATCAGCAGCAGCGAACAAATCACCGGCTTTATCGGTGTGAATTAAAACAGTATCAAAAATCTCATATTCTCCAACTTGGTATCCAGCATTTTTCAAAGATGATCTGAAATCTAACGCTAATTTTTGGATCTGAGTTGCAATTGCATTAAGTCCAGATGGTCCATGCCACATCGCATAGAAAGCAGAGATCACTGCTAATAAAACTTGCGCTGTGCAAATATTTGAAGTGGCTTTATCACGTCGAATATGTTGTTCACGGGTTTGTAGAGCCAATCTAAAAGCCAAATTGCCATGAGTATCAACAGATTGACCCACTAATCTGCCAGGTAAAGATCTTTCCAATCCTGTTCGTACCGACATGAAACCTGCGTGAGGCCCTCCAAAACCTACAGGCACACCAAATCTTTGAGCTGATCCAACAGCAATATCTGCTCCACACTCCCCTGGTGACTTGAAAATAGTTAGCGCCAAAAGATCACAATCGACGATTGCTAAGGCTTGTTTAACTTGAATTGCCTTAATAATTGGCTGAATATCTTTTACTTCGCCCGACGAATTTGGATAAGCGATTAAACCAGCAAAAATCTCTTCCGTAATATTTAAGTTTTTGAAATCATTTTCAATAATCTTAATTTTTAGAGGTTTTGCACGTGTTTGAATTACCGCTTTAACATGAGGATGTAACTCAGAATCTATTAAGAAAGCAGCATCATCACTTCCTTGCCATACTCGGCGGGCCAAAGTCATCGCTTCAGCAGCAGCAGTTGCTTCATCAAGCATGGAGGCATTGGCAATTGCAAGACCAGTTAAATCTGTGACCGCTGTTTGAAATGCAAAGATTGCTTCTAATCTTCCTTGACTGATTTCAGGTTGATAAGGAGTGTATGCGGTGTACCAACCAGGATTTTCTAATACGTTTCTTAAAATAACTGCCGGAGTTTTCGTTCCGTAATACCCAGCCCCTATGAAATTTCTTTTAATTATATTTTTTGAGGCCAGTTTCTTGATTTCACTCAATGCCTGACTCTCAGAAACTCCGATGGGTACAGATTTTTCAATTTCACCTTTTATGTGAATATTCGCTGGCACTACAGCTTTGATGAATGAATCTAAATCTTTGTAACCAAGCTCAAGCAGCATGGTTTGAATTTGGTAATGATTAGGACCGACATGGCGATCTACGAAATCAGATCTATGTTCCATCGCTCCCCCAAATTGATTGTTGTCTAGGGAAGTATTTTAGTTGGTTTAAGCGCCTTTAAGCTTTCTACGTTGAGCTAACTCATCGTTAGATTCACCACTAACTACGAGGGATCCATCCTCAAGGTTCTCACCCTGCAGCAATGAAAGGGAGCCTTCAACTTCACTCCAAACTTTACCGATGGCAATACCAAAAACTCCTTGACCACCTTGAAGAAGATCTACGATTTCATCAGGGCTAGTGCACTCATAAATTGATGCGCCATCGCTCATTAATGTGATCGACTCTAAATCTGAAACACCTCTTGAACGCAAATGTTCAACTGCGGTACGAATATTTTGAAGAGACACACCTGTATCTAACAGCCGCTTAACAATTTTTAATACCAAGATATCTCGAAAACTATATAGACGTTGAGAACCTGAACCAGCAGCGCCTCTAACACCAGGCTCAACTAATCCAGTACGTGCCCA
>JBEAVA010000103.1:0-3303 GCA_041161165.1 Actinomycetota bacterium | reverse complement strand
TAGCTTGAGGTGTTAGTGCCCGTAAGGGCTTAGGGGTTCAACTCCCCTCCCGGACACCATAAAAAAGAGAGTTGTGAATATGATGCGCTGGTGGATATGAATGCTTCTAATTTAATTCGGATAATTCCCGATTTTCCAAAACCTGGGATCATCTTTAAAGACATAACCCCTCTGCTTGCCAACGCAGCAGGTTTTCGTGAAGTTTGTGATCAAATCGCAGAACATGCCAGCAATGTGGAATATATAGCCGGTGTCGAAGCGAGAGGTTTTATTTTTGCCGCAGCAGTTGCTGCCATCAGCAATAAAGGTTTAATTCCGATACGCAAATCTGGAAAATTGCCAGGAAAAACTTTCTCAAATAGTTATGATCTTGAATACGGTAAGGCAACACTAGAAATTCACTCGGACTTAATCCCAAAAGGTGGAAGAGTTCTTTTAATAGATGATGTTTTGGCAACAGGAGGAACAGCGGTGGCTGCGATAGATTTGATCAAAATGGCCGGCTTATCCCCTGTGACTATTGCTTTTCTCCTAGAGATTCCCGCACTAGGTGGAAGATCACGGATCACCAAGAGCCATCCTGGCCTAGAAATACAAACAATGTTGGCAGAATAATCACATGGCCGAACTGATTTATTACTGCGGAACAATGGATAGTGGCAAATCTACTCTTGCTCTGCAGACTGCGCATAACCATCGATCTCGCGGACGCGAGGGCGTAATTTTCACAAGTAAAGATAGAGCAGGTAAAGGATTAATTTCATCTCGCCTTGGACTACAGATTGAGGCATTAGAGGTAGATGATGATTTGGATATTCACAAACTAATTGTTGAGCGTCTTTCAATAGGTGGAAGAATCAGTTTTATTATCTGTGATGAAGCACAATTCTATTCACCTGAACAAATTGAACAATTGGCGAAAATTGTTGACGGCTTAGGTATAGATGTCTATGCATTCGGGATTTTGGCTGATTTCCGAACAAAACTGTTTCCTGGTAGCGCCCGTTTAGTTGAATTAGCTGATCGTGTGCAAACACTTCAGGTAGAAGCTCTTTGTTGGTGCGGTGAGCGTGCAACCCATAATGCAAGAACAATTGATGGCAAGATGGTCACAGAAGGAGAACAAGTCGTAGTTGGCGATGTCAATGCCTCAGCAAAGGTCGCCTATGAGGTTCTTTGCCGTAGACACCACATGCGTAAGGTAACTTCTAAAGTTTCAAATCCAGCCGCCGAACAATCCCTGCCTTTTAATAATTAACTGATTATGAAAACCAAGGGATACGCAGCACTTAGCGCCAAAACTGAATTAGTCCCATTTGAGTTTAATCGTCGCTCGCTTAGGCCAAGAGATGTTGCCTTAGATATTTACTATGCAGGTATATGCCACTCTGACATCCATCAGGCACGTGAAGAGTGGGGTCCATCAACATTTCCGATGGTTCCAGGGCATGAAATTGTTGGAAAAGTAATTGAAATTGGTTCACAGGTTAGTAAATTCAAAGTAGGTGAATTGATTGGTGTTGGAGTATTTGTTGACTCTTGCCGAAACTGTTCAAGTTGTCTTGCAGGCTTGGAACAATATTGTTTAGAGGGTATGACAGGAACCTATAACGCACTGGAGCGGGATGGCAAAACAGTTGCATATGGTGGCTATTGCGATAAATTTGTAATTGATGAAGATTACGCCGTTCACGTTCCTCAAAACCTTGATCTAGCTGGAGTGGCTCCTTTAATGTGCGCTGGAATAACTCTCTATTCACCATTAAAGAATTGGAATGCAGGTCCTGGCAAAAAGGTAGGCGTGATGGGTTTAGGTGGTCTCGGCCATATGGGACTCAAGTTTGCTCACGCACTGGGAGCTGAAACCACAGTTTTCTCCCACTCACCATCCAAGGAATCTGATGCAAAACAGATGGGCGCAGATCATTTTGTTGTGGTTAAGGATTCAAAGGATCTTAAGAGTTTATCGAAATCTTTTGACTTAATTCTCAATACGGTTTCTGCTGATATTGATTTAGATCCCTACCTTCAGTGTTTAAAACTAGACGGAACGTTGGTTGTGATCGGCCTACCAGGAAAACCATATTCCATTAACGCAGGCACACTTCTAGATCAAAGACGATCTTTAGCAGGGTCAATGATTGGTGGTATCGCACAACTTCAGGAGATGCTAAATTTCTGTGGCACTCACAATATTGTCAGTGATGTTGAAATAATCAAACCTGACTATATTAATAAAGCTTATGAAAGAACTGTGGCAAGCGATGTTAAATATCGCTTTGTTATTGATACTAAAAGCTTTTAAATATATTGGTGAGCCAGTAAAGCAAACAGCGGAGCAATTGCCAACGCTGGTAACAAATTAGCAACTGCCATCTCTTTTATCTTTAACAAGCGCAGAGATATACCAATCAGCAATACGCCCCCAACCGCAGTCATCGCAGCAATTTGGTAATCAGAAAGAATGGATCCTAGATAAAGTCCGACCGCTGTCCATGCGAATTGATAAACCCCGACTGGCAAACTAGATAAGGCAACTCCTATGCCTAAGGAAGCAGCAAATGCGATTGAAGTAAATCCATCCAGAGTACTTTTAAGTATTAACTGATCAATTCCACTTCCCATTCCATCGGAAATACTTCCAAGAATGGCTAAAGGACCAATTACGAAAATCAATGAGGCTGAAACAAAACCTTCGACAAATGTAGATTCACCTGATCTATTAAAACCTGATTTGAGTTTTATACCAATCATCTCCAATTGATCTTCAATTTTTAACCAGGAGCCAATTAAAGCCCCGGTTAGAAGAGAAAAAACTATGACCAAAATAGGCCACCCTTTCGGCATCGCGCCTTGCAAACTATCGTCCCAATAGGAAGTTAAAGCATCAGCTGCAGAAATAATTGTTACGCAACCTAAAACATCTGTTATCAAAATCCTAAATTTGTCATTGAGCTTTTTGCCGATAAAAATTCCAATTAAAGAACCGATCAAAATTGCACCTACGTTGATAACGGTTCCTAAGCCGGGAAACATTAAATGAACCTTACGAAAGAGATGATTCCAAACACCAAACAATAAATTGCAAATGGGTAGAGAGTTTTAGTTTTAAACCATCTAACAAGGAAGGTAATACTCAAGTAAGTTGCAATAAAAGAGACAACAGAACCTAGAAGAATCTGACCCAGTACTAATTTAGTATCAGATGTAAAAAGCTCAGGTAATTTAACTATGGATGCTCCAACAATCACCGGCAATGAAAGAAGGAAGGCGAAATCAGAAGCAACTGAATGGTTTAACTTT
>JBEAVA010000102.1:0-3308 GCA_041161165.1 Actinomycetota bacterium | reverse complement strand
TGCTAAACCGCCATTAAAAGAGTTGGGTCAAGATCCACAAACTCAAAGAGAAGTAATTGTTAAAGATGGAAGATTTGGTGTTTATGTAACTGATGGCGAAACTAACGCAACCTTGCGCCGTGGAGATGCAGTTGAGTTGTTAACATTAGAGCGGGCACTTGAGTTGCTTGCAGGGCGCAGAGCTTGGGAGATTGAGAATCCTGGTGGTTCAAAAAAGAAGGGCAAGCGAAGCAAGAAATCCGCACCAACTTTGACTGAGAAAACAGTTAAAGGAGCAGGAGCAAAGAAGAAGGCCAAAAAGGCAGCAACTGGTGTTGGAAATGCGCCAAAGTGATCTGTTTTAGGCGCAAGTAGACTTACATCATGTCCCTGCCATATCCATCAGCGCCTGCGCAATCAGAATCTAGAAGTGTTCTAGCAATTCCAGCGTTTCGCAAACTATGGCGAGCAATGGCTTTTTCATCATTTGGTGATTGGTTAGGACTATTAGCTTCAACTGCGTTAGCACAACAATTAGCAGGTGGTGATTATGCAAAAGCTAACTTCGCAATTGCTGGCGTATTCATTGTTAGATTATTACCAGCTGTAATTCTTGGACCATTTGCTGGAGTAATCGCCGATAGATTTGATCGCCGGAAATTAATGGTTGTCTGTGACATTTTAAGATTTGGCCTATACCTATCAATTCCAATCGTCGGTAATTATTTCTGGTTATACACCGCATCAATTTTGGTTGAAATTGTGACCCTATTTTGGTCACCAGCAAAAGAGGCATCTGTTCCAAATTTAGTACCTAAATCAAAACTAGAAAGTGCAAATCAAGTTTCACTACTTGCAGCATACGGAACCGCTCCATTAGCTGCGATTGTATTTTCAACTTTGGCGTTATTTATGGGTGCAATTAATGCTGCGTTAGGAAATACCACTCAAGCATCTGCAGCCGATGTTGCTCTTTATTTGAACGCAATAAGTTTTCTAGTTTGTGCGCTGACAGTCTGGCGATTGAAAGAGATCCCAGCTGGATCAAGTAAGAAGTTGGCTCAAAGCTCAATTGGTAAATCACTTTGGGAAGGCTTTGCATTTATAAAAGATTCAAAGATTATTCGAGGCTTGATATTTGGAATGCTTGGAGCATTTTTTGCAGCAGGTGCGGTAATTGGCTTAGCCAGAACATTTGTGGATGATTTAAAGGCTGGTGAGGCAGCATATGGAATTTTATTTGCGGCAGTATTTTTTGGATTAGCACTTGGTATCTCCTTTGGACCAAGAATTTTTGCCCAATTCTCAAGACGCAGATTATTTGGAGTATCACTGACGATATCTGGACTAATGCTTGTGACATTATCACTTGTACTAAATCTTGTATTAGCGATCTTTATAACCATCCTGCTTGGTTTATTCGCAGGCATCTCTTGGGTTACAGGTTTCACAATGCTTGGTTTAGAGGTTGAAGATGAGGTTCGGGGGCGAACATTTGCTTTCGTGCAATCACTTATCAGAGTTTCATTGGTTCTAGTGCTAGCTATCGCTCCTTTGGTTGCAGCTGCAATTGGTGAGCACACATACTCCTTTAGAACCACCACAGTTACCTATAACGGCGCAGCATTCACGATGTTTTTTGCTGGATTAATAGCAGTATTAGTTGGAGTGCTTTCATATTTACAAATGCGAGATCGCCCAAATGTTTCATTAATGAGCGATATTAAATCAGCATTTAGAGGAGAGCTCGGTGCAATAACTGGCCAAACCACAACAGGAGTTTTTATCTCATTTGAAGGTGGTGAGGGCTCAGGAAAATCTACTCAGACCAAGTTACTTAAGGAATGGCTAGAAAAAAATAATGAAACAGTTTTATTAACTCGTGAGCCAGGCGGAACTGATCTAGGAAATCAACTTAGAAATATTTTATTGGATAATAAAACCGGAGCTATTTCACCAAGAGCAGAGGCATTGATGTATGCGGCAGATCGTGCCCATCATGTATTTTCAGTTATTAGACCAGCGCTAGAACGAAATGAAATAGTAATTACTGATAGATACTTTGATTCCTCTATTGCCTATCAAGGAGCTGGACGAGTTTTATTGCCAGTTGAAGTAGCGAGAATTTCAAGATGGGCGACAGAATCTTTAACTCCAACCCTAACAATCATTATGGATTTACCAGCAGAAATTGGCTTGGGCAGATTACATTCAACAGATCGACTAGAAAGTGAACCACTGGCATTTCATGAACGAGTTAGGCAGGAGTATTTAAATCTTGCTCATCAAGATCCAGAAAGATTCCTAGTTGTCGATGCTTCTTTAACAATTGAGCAGATTCATCAAATAATTGTGGAAAGAGTTGGGGCTATAAAAACACTTAAGCGAAACATGAAACAATAATGAGTGTTTTTGGATCATTAATTGATCAAACTGAGGTTATTTCGATACTAAAAGATGCAGTAGCAGCCTCTCGCATGGTTGATAACAAAACTCAAAGCATGACCAATACCTGGCTATTTACAGGCCCGCCCGGATCTGGTCGTTCAAACGCGGCAATTGCTTTTGCTGCAGCATTGGTATGTAAAGATGGCGGTTGCAGTAAATGCAATGATTGCATGTCAACAATCATCGGCAATCATGCTGATGTTGAATTGATTAAAACTGCAGGACTTTCTATCAAAATTGACGAAGTTAGAGAGCTGATAACTAGAGCATCTTGGGCGCCATCGGTGGCTAATTATCGCGTAGTAGTTATGGAAGATGCTGATCGACTAACTGAATCAGCTGCTAACGCTTTACTTAAGGTTATTGAAGAACCAGGACTTCGAACAATCTGGTTGTTGTGTGCGCCAACTCTAACTGATGTTCTACCAACCATTCGCTCTCGTTGTAGGCATTTATCACTTCGCACTCCTTCAACTAAAGCGATTGCAAAACTGTTAATCGAACGCGATGGCGTAGAAAGTAGCACAGCTGATTTTGTTGCTAGAGCCTCTGGTGGCCATATAGGAAGAGCTAGGCGCTTAGCAACTGACTCAACTGCCAGAGAAAATCGTTCCAACATTATGAAATTACCATTTATGATCAAAGATGTTTCCTCTGCATTTAAAGCCGCACAATTCTTGGTGGATGCTGCTAAGGCGGATGCACTAGTGGACGCTGAAAAGAAAGATGAAGATGAGATTTCAAAGTTAAAAGAAGCTTGGGGAGCGAGTGGATCTAAATTAGTTGCAGGTGGTGCCAAAGTAGTTAAAGAATTGGAGAAGGAACAAAAATCTCGGTCAACTAGAATGGTCAGAGATTATTTAGATAGAGCATTATTGGAT